>JADFOF010000010.1 GCA_022563015.1 Planctomycetota bacterium | reverse complement strand
GGCTGGCGATCTCCGACGCCGAACGCCTCGCGGCGAGGGTGGACGCGGCGACGGTGACGCCGATCGCGCCGGGCCGGGGCTGGATCGCCTGGCCGATCCTGGGCGCCGCCGCGGTCGCCGCGGCGTTCTTCGTGCCCGAGCTGCGTTTGCATCGGGACGGCGCCGGGGCGTCGGTGCCGGTGGTGCAGCGCGACCAGGCCGCCGCCGAGGTCCAGGCCGCCATCGACGCCGTGCGCGAGTCCACGCCGGACGACCCTGTCGCCACAGCCGATCAGCTCGAAGCACTCGAAGAACTCGAGCGCGAACTGATCGCGGGAAAGACCTCGCCCGACGAGGTGGTGCAGGGCGCAGCCGAGGCGCTCGACGAGCACGCCGACGCGCTCGACGAGCGGGCCGCGCTGGACCGGCAAACCGACGACGCGCTCGCGGACCGTCTGGAGCGGCTCGAGCCGGAGACGCTCGACAGCGCGTCGGAGCTTGCCCGGGCGTTGCGTCAGGGCGATCTCGAATCTGCACGCCGGGCCGTCCGCGACCTGTCGCGAACCATCGACGATCTGACTCCCGACGAGCGGCAGGCACTGGCCGAGGAGCTGGAACGATTGGCCGACCAGCTTGGCGCGCCGGATCAGCCGCCGGCGGACGAAAATGCGCGCGGGCTCGAAGACCGGGGCATCCCGCCCGAGCTCACCGAGGAACTCGCCGACGCGACTGACCCGGACGAGATTGCAGAGCAGCTGCGCGAGTCGGGCATGGACCCGACCGACGCGGCCCGTGCCGCCGAGCAGATCGCCGAACAGAATCGGGAGCGCGAGGCCGAGGAGCGTGCCCGTGAGCAGGCCGAGCGCCTGAGCGAGTCGTTGCGCGACGCCGCCGAACGTCTCGACCAGCCCGAGCCGCCCATGCCCGACCAGTCGGACGAGCAGCAACCGGGCGAGCAACCGCAACAGGATCCATCGCAACCGGGTGAACAACCGCAGCAGGGTCCATCCAAACCGGGCGAACAGCCGGGCGAGGCTCAGCCCAGCGAGCCGACGGGTGAACCGGGCGAACAGGGCGAGGCCGTGTCTGAGCAGGAGGGGCAGGGCCAGACCGGCGAGCCGATGGCGCGAGATGACCCGGGCGATCCCGGCGATGCGCTGGAGCGTTTCGAGCAGCAGCTCGAACGACTGGAAGAGGCGCGCCAGCGCGCCGAGCGCGATCGGCGGGCTGCGCAGCGCTTGCGCGAGCAGGCCCGGGACATGCTCGAGAAGATGTCCCCGCAGGAACGACGCGAGATGCTTCAGCGCTGGTCGAAACTGAACCAGGAGCGCCAAGCCGACGCCGCGCAGCGTGTCGATTCGGGCGCGCAGGATTCGTCGCCCGCCGAGCCCGACACGCCCAGCGAGCGCGTCGATATGAGCCGCCCGTCGGACGACGCGGCCGAGCGCGTGATCGCGCGCTGGCTCTCAGATAATCCCGGCGACCCGGACTCCCCGCCCGCGCGCGGCCTCGCCGAGCAAATCCGTCGGTCGCGCGACAGTGCGGAGCAGGCCTTCGAGCAGCAGCGCATCCCGGTGCGGCATCAGGATCTCGTCCGCCGCGTCTTCGACCGCTACACGAAGAGGGTCCGCGGCGGCGGCGACGATCCGGTCGAACCAGACGGCGGAGGTTGACTTGCAATGACGCCCCCGCCCGTCGGCCGAGATATGGTGACGCGATGGGCGTGAGTTTTCATCAACCGGTGTGGCTCTGGCTGCTGCTGCTGGCGCCGATACTGGCGGCGGTCGCGCTGGCCGGCTTCGTCGCGATGAGTCTGGCCCGGCGCTGGTCGGCCGTCGTGCTGCGATGCACGCTGATCGCGCTGATGACCGCGATGCTCGCCGGCGCCAGCGCCGTGCGGCAGTCCGACCAGCTCGCGGTCGTGGCGGTGGTGGACGTCTCCGGCTCGGTGCGGCGGCTCGCGCCGCGACTGCTGGATGAAGAGGGCCGAACCATCACACCCATCGAGCGGGCCGTGCAGTTCCTCCGCGCCGCCACCGCGACCCGGGGCCCGGACGACCTGCTCGGGCTGGTTGTCTTCGACGGTCGATCGATGGCGGTGGGAGCGCCGACGCGCGGCGACGTGCTCGCACGACCCGTTGACGTGACGATGCGCGAGGGCACCGACATCGAGGCCGCCCTCCGCCTGGCGTGGGCCATCATCCCACCCGACACCGCCGGGCGGGTCGTGCTCATCACCGACGGCGTGGACACGGCCGGGGACGCCTTGTGGCTGGATGCCGCCGCGACCGCCGCCCGCTGGCCCATCGACGTCGCCCCCGTCGAGTACGCCGTCAACCGCGAGGTCATGATCGACTCGGTCGACGCGCCCCCGACCGCCGCCGACGGCGCGAGCGTCACCGTGCGCGTCGCGCTCCGCTCGACCGGCCCCGCGACGGGCGTGCTGCGGCTGTACCACGAGGACGAGCCGATCGATGCCGACCGTGCGAACCCGGGCTTCGGCCGGCGCGTCGTGCTGACCGGCGGCGAGCGGATCGAACTGATCGACGTGCCCCTCCCGCCCGGCCGCCTGCATCGGTTCAAGGCCGTCTTCGAGCCCGACACCGCGCCCGGGCCGAACGGCTCGCGCGTCGCCATCGCCGACACCAACCCCGAGAACAACGTCGGCCGCGCGTTCACCATCACGCCGGGACGCGGGGCCGTGCTCGTGCTGGACGGCGTGGGCGGGGGCGACCCGTCCGGCCCCGGTGCGACACTGGCCGACACGCTCCGCCGCGCCGGGCTCGAGGTCGAACTCCGAGGCCCGGCGGGACTCCCCGACTCGCCCCTGGCCCTGCAGGCGTTCGACCTTGTCATTCTCCAGAACGTGCCCGTCGAGGCGGTCGGCGAACGCGCCCAGCGCGCGCTCGTCGCACACGTGCGCGACGCCGGGGGCGGTCTGGTCATGGTCGGCGGCCCGGACTCGTTCGGCGCGGGCGGATGGCGCTCCAGCGTGCTCGAGCCGATCCTGCCCGTCGGGCTCGAACTGCCCGAGTCCGTGGTCGTGCCCGAGGTCGCCATCGTGCTGGTCCTGGACAGCTCGGGGTCGATGGGGCAGAGCGTGCTCGGCTCGTCCAGGACCAAGCAGCGCGTCGCCAACGACGCCGCCGCACTCGCCGTGCGCACGATGGACAAGAAAGACCTCGTCGGCGTCATCGAGTTCGACACCAGCCATCACGTGATCGTGCCCCTGGGCGAGAACACCAACCCGAAAACCACCGCCGCACGCATCCGTGCGATCTCGCCCGGCGGGGGGACGCAGATCGGCCCGGCCCTGCGCGAGGCGGGCAGACAACTGGGCCGCGTCAACGCCAAGGCCAAGCACATCATCGTCCTCTCGGACGGACAGTCGATGGACGCGGGCTCGCTGCCCGGCATGGCCCAGTCGCTGGCCGCGCGCGGCATCGCCGTCTCGACCATCGCCGTCGGGTCCGAGGCCGACCGCGACACCATGCGGTCGATCGCCGATCGCGGCGGGGGGACCTATTACGAGGTGCTCAACCCCAACGTCCTGCCGCGGATCTTCCTCAAGGCCGTCCGCCTGGTGCGCCAGCCGATGATCTCCGAGCAGCCGTTCGTTCCCGTCGTGCTCCCGACCGGCTCGCCCATCACCAGCGGGCTGGGCGACCTGCCGCCGCTGGGCGGGCTGGTCCTCACCAGCGTGCGCGACGAGCCGGGGATCACCAACGCGCTGCTTCGGCCGCAGGGCGAGCCGGTGCTCGCGCACTGGAACGTCGGGCTGGGTCAGGTCGCGGCGTTCACGTCCGACGCGTCGACATGGGCCGACGCCTGGATCGACACGCCGACCTACGCGCGATTCTGGACCGCCCTGGCCCGCACCATCTCGCGCGCCGCCGAGCCCTCCTCGCTCACCATGACCGCCGAGATCATCGGCGACGAGCTGCACGCGACGATCGAGGCTGTCTCCGACACCGGCCGGACCATCGACCTGCTCTCGATCCCCGCCACGCTGCACACGCCCGGCGGTCGGGCTGTGCCGTTGCGCTTCGTCCAGACCGCGCCGGGACGGTACGAGGCGACCGTCCCCGCCCGCCAGAGCGGCAGCTACGTCATCATCGCCAAGCCCAGGCGAGGCGGCAAAGACCTGCCACCGATCGTGGGCGGCACGTCGGTGGCGGGCGGCGTCGAGTTCAGGTCGCTGCGATCGAACCGCCGCCTGCTCGAACGCCTCGCGCGGCGCACCGGCGGGCGCGTGCTCGACCTGGACAACCCCGCCGGGGCGGACCTGTTCGACCGCTCGAAGCTGCGCCCGGCGATGAGCCGCCTGCCCATCTGGCGCACGCTGCTGGTCTGGACGCTGCTGGTCTTTTTGCTTGACGTCGGGACGCGCCGGGTGGCGTGGGATCGGCTGATCGGGACGCAGTTCGGCACCGGGCTCCGCGCCGCCGCTGCACAGGCGCTCGCCGACCGCGGCGCCCAGGCCGCCGGCGCGCTCTCATCGCTCAAACGCTCGGGCCGAAAGGACGAGCGCACAGGCGTTGACCTGGGCGCGACCGCTCTGTCTGAGCAGGATGCCGAAGCGCTCGCCCGTGAGCAGGAACGCCGCCGCCGCGATGAGTATCTCGAACGCCTCCGCCAGCGGCGCAGGCTGCCTGCCGACATCCCGGACGCGCCCGATGAGGAACCCGCCCGGGACGATCGGCCGCCGGACGCGGACGACCAGCCGTCGGGGCTGCTCGCCGCCAAGCGCCGCGCCCGCAAGCGCTTCGACCCCGACGAGCACGACTGAGCCGCTGCACGAACGCGGCATCGAACCCCGAACCCCTCCGCTCGCGCGAAGGGCTCGTCACGATCTGACAAACCTACTCCAGTTTTCCTTGCAGACTCAGCCGATCCGCGCTCGTGATCCGCACGGAGACGATCGAGCCGATCAGGTCGGTCGCACTCGCTGACGGCGTGTCCATGAACACGATCAGGTCGCCTTCCGTCCGCCCCGAGAGCTGGACCGTCGCGCCCGCGTGAGTCCCCGCGAGCCCGTCCGTCTCAGCGAGCCCGGCCGTCCCAGCGAGCCCGGCCGTCTCGGCCGGCCCCACATCCCGCCCCCCCACCGTCAGCGCCACCTGCCCCGCCTTGCGGATCTGCGACTTGCTCATCCCGCCCGCCTTGAGCGACTTCTTGCTCAACCCCTCGACATAAACCTCAAACGTTCGCCCGATCTGCTCGCGGCTGATTCCGTCGCTGATCACCGCCTGCACCGCCAACAAGTCGTTATTGCGCTTCCGCTTGACCATCTCGGGCACGTCGTCGGGGATCTTGTCGTACGCGGTCGTGCCCGGCCTGGGCGAATACTTGAAGATGAAGCAGTTCTTGTACCGCGCCCGCCTGACCATCTCGATCGTCTGGTCGAAATCCGCGTCCGTCTCGCCCGGGAACCCGACGATGACGTCGCCCGAGAGCATCAACGGCCGGCCCTTCTCCGGCTCATCGAGGTAACCGCGGGCCCGGTCGAGAAACTCCATGTACTCGCCCGCGCGGTAGCCGCGGTTCATCCGCCCGAGCACCGCGTCCGAGCCGCTCTGCCCCGGCGCGTGCAGGTACCGGCAGATCCGCTCGCTGCATTGCATCACCTCGAGCACGTCGTCGCCGAAGTCGCGCGGGTAGCTGGTCACGAACCGCAGCCGCCGGATGGTCGGCACCTCCTCGTGGATCCGGTGCAGCAGATCGGCGAAGGTCGTGACCCGCTCGCCCGCCCCGTTCGTCCCGTTTGTCCCGAACGGATCGCGCCGGTGCCCGCCCTTGTAGCTGCGCCCCTTCTGAGGCTGTGTGAGCCCGTTGACCGTGACGGCTGCCCCGTGCTCGAACCGGTAGTGGTTGACGGTCTGCCCGAGCAGCGTGACCTCGATCCTGCCCGCGTCGGCCAGGCGCCTGCACTCGTCGACGATGTGGTCCGGCGGGCGATGGATCTCGGCCCCGCGCGTGAACGGCACGACGCAGTACGTGCAGAACTTGTTGCACCCGCGCGTGATCCGCACGTAGGCGCTGCCGCTGTGGTCGGTGGGCGAGATCGCACGCGACAGGTCCAGGAGCTCCAGCCGATCCTCCGCAGCCGACAGGGCGGCGCTGCGGCGAGAGGTGTTGCCCTGGAGCGCGATCTGGCGTGCGGAGTTGAGGGGTCTGGTGTCGGCTCGGAGAGTTGGGGTACCGCCGGAGTCGGCTCGGAGATCCGGCGTACCAGCCGACCTACCAGCGGAGTCGGCTCGGAGATCCGACGTACCCCCAGAGCGGCCTTGGTCCGCACCGCGTTGTCCAGAAGCTCGGGCAGCCGATCCAGCTCGCCCGGGCCGCACAGAATGTCCACCACCGGCATGCGACGGATCAGGTCCTCGCCGTCGCGCTCGGCCATGCACCCGAGCACGCCGACCACCAGCCCCGTCCCCGCCCCATGCTCGTCCCGCGCCCGCCGCGACAGCTCGCCCAGGCGCGACCAGACCTTCTGCTCGGCGTTCTCGCGCACCGAGCAGGTGTTGTACAGAACCACGTCGGCATGCTCGGCGTCTTGGGTGAACCGGTACCCCAGCCGGCGCAGCGACCCCACCACCAGCTCGCTGTCCAGCTCGTTCATCTGGCAGCCGAAGGTCTCGAGATACACCGTCCGCACGGGCATGGCCCAAGTGTAGGTTGTCGGCGCAACCGGGCGTTCGTGGGAGACTCAGCCGTGCTCCCACCCGAGCTCGGACGCGTCCTGGGTCTGGCCCGAGTCCAGCCGGAGCGTGCACCCCGAGCCCGTGACGACCCAGCCGACGCGCGTGATCACCGTGCCGGTCTGCGGGCACCGCGTCGGCACCTCGCCGCGCGCGGTGAAGCACAGCTCGTAGTCCTCGCCGTCGGACACCGCAGCCAGGGCGTCGGTCACGTCCGGGTGGCGCGGGATGAGCGATGCGTCCAGTTCGATGGCGACGCCCGAGGCCAGCGCGATTCTGCCCGCGTCGCGCCCGAGCCCGTCGGAAAGGTCGATCATGGCGCCGAGCCGATCGCCGAGCGTGTCGCACAGCCATCCGCCCTCCGCCAGGCGCGGCGAGAAGCTCAGGTGCCGCCCCGACGTGAGCGATCCGCCGAGCCGACCCGTCACGAACACCGCGTCGCCGGCCCTCGCGTCCGAGCGCAGCACCGGGCCGCGCTCAGTGTGCGGCGACCCGACGACCGTGACTGTCAGCGACAGCGGCCCCGTCGTCCGAGCGATGTCGCCGCCCACGAGCGGGCATGCGAAGTCGGCGGCGACCATGTGCATCGCGTCGAACAGGGCGTCGGCGTCCCGGAACGAATCGGGCAGCGCGGCTGCCGCAAGAGCAGCCGTGGGTTCGCCACCCATCGCCGCCAGGTCGCTGATCGAGCGGGCCAAGGCCTTGTACGCGATGCGGTCCGTCGGCGTGCCGGGCTCGAAGTGCCGACCCTCGATGAGCTGGTCCACGCTCAGCAGCGTCAGATCGCCCGAGGCTGAGCGGAGCACCGCGCAGTCGTCGCCCGGCCCGACGACGACCTCGGCGAACGACCCGGGCAGCGCCTTGGAGCGGTCATAGATGTGGGCCAGCAGCTCGGATTCCCGCATGGGGAACTCTATTCGATCCCGAGCCCGCACTCCGGGCAGACCGGATCGGTCAGGCCCCGGAGGTCGTAGTTGCACGCGAGGCAGCGTCCGCGCCGGCGTCGGCGGGCCAGACGATAGAGGCGCCAGCCCAGTCCGATGGCCCAGAAGATCGAGCCATACAAAAGCGTGTTGAACAACAGCCCGAACCAGACCGGCCGATACGGAAGTGCTCCCTCGAACGTCCGGTTCGGGAGTTCGATACCACTTTCCAGCCGGGGAGTCATCAGTCCGGTGGAAGGTGTGGGAGCCGCTGTCAACATGCTCCACACGCAGATGAACGGCCAACCATGCCCAACTATAAATGTCACTCTCTGCTGCGTCAGCTTGTTTGAGGGCACCTCGGCCGGCCAACCAACCTTCTCGGGAAGAATGTGCGGCCTGGCCCACCTCGCCACAATTCTCTCGGGCTTCGCGTCATTCGTGACCTGTGGAGTCAGGTCAGCTTTGTAGAGAAAGCAGGTGTAGACCGCCGTGCCGATCCACGTCGAGGCATGGAATACCACCCTGCCCGTGCCCTCGCCATCAGCGGGCACGCGCACGCGCGTCGCGACCGTGATGGGCCCACGATGGTCCATCGTCCAGGCGAACGCCCACGCGATCGCGATGCTTGTCGTCAGGCCAAGGAAGATGCACACCAGCACCGCGAGTGCGGGAGGCACCGCTCCCAGATGCTTCGTGTGCGGTTTCATCCTTCGCTCCGGGCGTTCACGTCGAAACCCGACGGCGGCATTGTACCGGAAGCATCAGGATTATATGGGGTTGGGCGGAAACCCGCGTGAACGGAATCCGGGGGTTTGGCGCGCGGGGTAAACTCTTGATTGGCGTGAGTTGCGGGAGGCTTGGGACCCCCTGCTGGCGCAGGGGGCTCTGTTGGGCGGAGGTGTTGGGCGGTCATTCGAGGTAGGTGTACCCGTCCAGCCCCGACTCGTAGAAGCGCATCAGGGCTGTGCCCTCGCCCACGTTCAGTCGCCCGCGCTTGACCGCACGTTCGACCTCGCGTCGCATCGACCTGCGCAGCTTCTCGGGCTCGAACTGGACGTAGCCGAGCACTTCCTTGACCGTGTCGCCCTCGACGATCTCGTCGAGCATCCACGAGCCGTCCTCGTCCAGCACGACGTGGACGACGTGCGTGTCGCCGAAGAGGTTGTGCAGATCGCCCAGGACCTCCTGGTACGCCCCGAGCAGGAAGACGCCGAGGTAGTACGGCTCATGCCCGACGCCCCCGGGCAGCGGCGTGAGGTCGTGCAGTTCCAGGTGCCTCTTCTGCCCCGCCGGTTGGCCCTCGCGGCAGGCGAACCGGTCGATCAGCCCGTCGGAGTCGCAGGTGACGTCGGCCAGCACGCCCAGGCGCGTCGGCCTCTCGTTCAGGCGGTGGATGGGGCAGATCGGGAAGATCTGATCGACCGCCCACGCGTCGGGCATGGATTGAAACACGGAGAAGTTGCAGAAGTAGATGTCGCTGAGCAGGTCGGGCAGCCCGGCCAGGTCGTCCGGCAGCGCCCGCCCGGTCGCGGTCGCCCCTGCCAGAACGCTCCGGGCTGTGGCCCAGAACAGGCGCTCGATCGCCGCCCGCATGGGCAGGCTGATGTACCCCAGCGCGAACAGGCTGATCGCCTCGACGCGCGCCTGCGAGGCGTCGTGATACACCTCGACCAGATTCTCGCTCTCTCGCCGTTCGTAGGCGTCGATCAGGTCGAGCACGGGCTGGGGCACCTCGTCCTCGGCGGCCATCGCCTCCTGGATCTCATCGAGATCCGGGTCGATCGGGAAGTCCGTGCGCCCCAGCACGTCCAGCACCATCATCGTCGAGTGGGCGACCATGGCCCGGCCCGACTCGGACAGGATCATCGGGTGCTCGATGCCGGCGTCGTCGCACGCGGCCTTGATGCGGTAGACCAGGTCCGACGCGTACTCCTGCACGGTGTAGTTGACGGAGGACTCGGAGGCGGATCGGCTGCCGTCGTAGTCCACGCCCAGCCCGCCCCCCACGTCGATCATCTCGAGCCCCATGCCCAGGCGCTTCAGCTCGGCGTACACGTGGGCGAGCTCGCTCACCGCGCTCTTGAAGCTGCGGATATCGCAGATCTGGCTCCCGATGTGGAAGTGCAACATGCAGAGGCAGTCCCCCATGCCACGATCGCTCAGGTACCGCACCGCATCGAGCGTCTGCGACGCGGTGAGCCCGAACTTGGAGCGCGGCCCGGTCGAGCTTTCCCAGCGGCCCCCGCCGGGCGACATGGGCTTGATGCGAAGCCCGATCTTCGGGCGCACGCCGTAACGCTGCGACGTCTCGACGATCAGCTCCAGCTCCTCGAACCGCTCGACGACGGGGATGATGTTGCGACCGAGCTTCCGGGCCAGGATCACCGTCTCGACGTACTCGGCGTCCTTGAACCCGTTGCAGACGATCGGCATGTCGGGGTGTTCGCAGGTGAGCCCGAGCACGGCGAGCAGCTCGGGCTTCGAGCCCGCCTCGAGCCCGAAGCCGAGGCGTGCGGCGGTGTCGCGGATCTGCTCGCACACGTGCCGCTGCTGGTTCACCTTGATCGGGTAGATGCACGCGTACCCGCCGCCATACTCGTTCTCGGTGATTGCGTCGTCGAACGCGCGGCGGATCTGCGTCATGCGGTGGTCGAGCAGGTCGTCGAAGCGGAGGATGACCGGCGTGGTGATCCCGCGGTCTCTGAGCCCCAGCGTGAGTTCATACAGATCGATCGACCGCGCGGGATCCTGCTCGGGCAGCACGGCCAGGTGCCCTTCAGGGCCGATGCCCAGGTACCCCGCCCCCCACGCGTCGAGCCCGTAGGTGCTCACGGCGTCGCGAACGGTCCAGTTCGCCGTCAGTGCGTCCTGATGCAAGTCGGTCTGGGTCACGCGGATTCCAGTGGGGGCTCGGGTGTGCGGCGGCGCCATCGATGGGTGGGTCACGCCCCGACGGCGGCGGGCGCTTCGTTCAGGATCCGCTCGGCGTACTCTTGCATCGCGTCGCGCAGCTGCTGGAACGACTCGAGCACGTACAGGATCGGCTGGTAGTGGTCGATCTCGAAGTGGGTCCGGCAGACGCGGTCCATGTCGAACGGGCGACGGTCCACGTGATCGGAATCGAGCGCGTGGAAGCTCTCGCCAAGCGAACTGATCAGCCCCGAGCCGTACAGCTTCAGCCTGCCATCCTCCTTGATCAGCCCGAACTCGACGGTGAACCAGAACAGGCGCGAGAGCCGTTCGATGTGGATCGGATCGTCGGCGTGCAGCGCCGCCCGGCCGTAGGTCTGCAGAAAATCCGAGAAAATGGGGTCGGCGTGCAGCGGGACGTGCCCGAACACGTCGTGGAAGATGTCCGGCTCGGGCAGGTAGTCGATCATCTCCTTGGGCCGGACCGAGATCGTGGTCGGGAATTCACGACGCGCCAGGCAGGCGAAGAACGCCTTGGCCGGCAGATATCCGGGCACGGGTCGGCTCTGCCAGCCGGTGAGCGGTTTGAGCCGAGCGTTGACGTCCGCCAGATCGGGCACGCGATCGGCCGTCATGTTCAGCACGCGCAGCCCGTCGAGAAAGACATCCGATGCCTGCGATTCGAGCGTTTCCATCCGCCGCCGGTGCAGCGTCCGCCACACCTCGTGGTTCTCCGCCGAGTACCGTTCGTGACGCTGCGTGACGTAGTACTGGGAGGGGTCGATCTGGTCGGCCCCGAGCGACGGGGCGAGGTCGGCGGCGGCCTGGGCACGCGCGCACTCGTCGTCGTCGATGATGATGTTGTATCGGATGTCGCTGCGCATGGTTCGTCCTTCATGTCGGCTCGGAGAGCCAACCCACCGCGGGCACGCCGTCGGCCCGCTGAGCCGCATTGTACGGCCGAAATCAGCCTCAGACCGAGGCCGCGCCGTGCGGCGCGAAGGCGGCCCAGGCTTCGGCCGGTTCGATCGCCTGATCCGGTGCGATCGACGCCGAAACGTCCATGCCCACCCGCCGACGATGCACCGCCGCATGGACGCTGTCCTCCGGGTTCGGTCGGACGATCGGCGTGTCCGAGCCGAAGAGCAACAGTTCGCCCGGCTTCGTTCCCGCGTCGATCAGATCGCGCAGGGGCAGCACGCGGTCCAGGCGGTGCGGCAGCAGCCTCGTCAGCGCTTCGATGTCGGGCAGGAGATGGCACGGCTGGGGGCTGCAGATCACGCCCAGGCTCGCGAACCGCGGCACGTCGCGCTCGTCGATCAGCTCCGCGTGCTCGATGCGAAACCCGGGCGTGCGGGGTCGGACGCGCTCGATGGCGTCCAGGACCGCCCGCACCGCCGCGTCGCCGATCGCGTGCGCCGCCAGCGGCAGCCCCAGCGCGTCAACCCGACGGATCGCCTCGTCCAGCTCATCGGGGCTCATCATCGCCTGCCCGCGAGGCCGCCCGGGCAGCGGGTCGGCGAAGTCGCTGAGCATCCATGCGGTGCGGCTGTTGAGCGTGCCGTCCACGAAGACCTTGCCGCCCCCGAGCCGCACGCGATCTCGCCGCCATGACCCGGCCTGCTCGGCTGCCGACTCGATCCGGGCCAGCGGTGGGAACAGCTCGACGCGGATTCCCAGCTCGTCGGCGTCGTCGAGTTCAGCCAGCAGCGGCCCCAGCCAGGGCGGCGCGTGCAGGTCGTGCACCTCCACAAACCCGAGCCGCTTCATGTCGCCCACAGCGCGAAGGACATGCCGACGCCGATCCGCCTCGCTCGGGGCCGGCACCGCGTCCCAGACCAGGTGGGCGGCGGCTTCAAGGAGCAGTCCGGTCGGCTGGCCGGACCGTTCATCGCGGCACACGATCCCGCCGGGCGGGTCGGCGCTGTGCGGCGTGATCCCCGCCGACGCCAGCGCCAGGCTCGACGCCACCAGCGCGTGGTAATCGAACGACCACGCGCAGCACGCCCGCCCGCGCACGGCCTCGTCGAGTTCCCGGGCGGTTGGGTACGTCGGTTCCGGCCACGACTCAGCCCGCAGCCCCGCCCCGAGGATCCACCCTTCGGCGGAGGCGTCACCGGCGGCCGCGAGCTGCGACAGGCACGCCTCCTTCGAGGCGCACCCGTCCAGCCGAACCATCTCGGCCGCCCGCCCGTGCTGCGGGAGATGGGCGTGCGCGTCGCGCAAATGGCGTGGTTTCATCGCCCGTCTCCCGCTCCACCCCGCGCGTGCACGAGCATCCTCTCGATTCGATCCGCGGCGTCCTGACCGTCGTGGGCCGGGCTCTCGAACTCGAATCGCAGCACGCCGAACCGGGCCTTCACGTCGATGCCGAACGGGTCGACCCCAACCAGCAGCGCCGGCCCCGGCGTGGTGCACCCGGCGTTTCGGCACAGCTCGATCAATTCCTGCCGCAGCCGATTGAAGCGTTTGCACAGCGCGCCCGTCTCTGACCGCAGCGGATTGGGGATCGACAGCGCGTCGCCGTCAAACACGGCGGCGCCCATCCGGCCGCAGTCGATCGCGTACCGTACGAACCGGGGGTGGGGAGGGCTGCCGAAGTACGTCATCCATCGGTCGCAACTGGCCCCTGGTGCGTCGCCGCCCGTGCGCTCGATCGGCTCGGGAATGGTCAGCAGCTGCAGCGCGCCCTCGCTCTCGTCGGGAATGAACAGGACGTGCTCGTCGGCGTTCACGACCGCGGTGGGCAGGCAGGTGATCGGGCGGCCGGTCTCGTCGTCGAGGAGGAATCGGCACGGCTCGACACGTCCGCGCCCCATGCCGTCGACCACAAGCACCGCGTCGTGCTCGCGTCTGAGGATGCGGGCGGCGTGCTCCGGGGTGGGGCTCGGATCGCTGGGGGGTGGTGACACGCGGGGATTGTGCCTGTGCCGGGGCGTGGGCACAAGCGGGTCGGCCAAAAAAGAACACGAGGCCGGCTGTCCGACCTCGTGCTGAGTGTGGCGCTGGTTCCGCACGGGCTCCAAGCCCGGGCGATCGGCTCAGTATCGGTGAATGGGCGACCGTCAGCGGTGCCGAGCGGTCTTTCGGCGAGCCTTACTTGGGGGTCGCCTTCTTGCGAGTGGTCTTCCTGCGAGCCTTCTTGCGGGTCGCTTTCTTGCCAGTGGCCTTCTTGCGGGTGGTCTTTCGGCGAGCCTTCTTGCGGGTCGCCTTCTTGCGGGTGGTCTTTCTGCGAGCCTTCTTGCGAGTCGCCTTCTTGCGAGTCGCCTTCTTGGCGGTCTTTTTGCGGGTCGCTTTCTTACGCGTGGCCTTCTTGCGGGTGGCCTTCTTCCTTGCAGCTTTCTTCGCCATCAGCGAGTCTCCTCGTGAAGTTACCGAGCCTGAGTCAGCGGGTACGGTCGAGAGCGCCACATGCGCCGTGCCGCTGTAAACGTCCGTCTAGTATCGGTATACCAATCCTGAACCCTTGAGTGAACTTGAAACAACTCGGTCTCATGTGTGGCATCATCGCGATGGAGACACCTATGTCAACTCCAAAATCAGAATCGACGCGAGTAATTGTCGTCGGCGCGACCGGACGGATCGGTTCCAGAGTGTGCGAAGCGGCGCATCAGGATCCGCACTTCGAACTCGTTTCCGGGTTGTGCGCGTCCTTGAAATCGCGCGACAACCAACGCTGTGTCGTCGGCGACGATCGTTCGCCTTTGCTGCGAACTGCTGTAAACACGGGCACTTGCGCGAACGTTGTGATCGATTTTTCTTCCGACTCGGGCGCGCGCGCTGCGTTGCAGGTCGCCGACCGCTGCGGCGCGTCTGCACTTATTGGGACCACCGCTCTCACGGATGAAACGCGCCGAATCATCGATGCAGCATCGCGCCGGCGCGCCGTCCTGGTGGCGCCGAACACGTCGCTGGGCATCGCCGTGCTGAGCGAGTGTGTGCGGCTTGCCGCCGGCACGCTCGGCGCACGATTCGACTGCTCGATCGTCGAATCTCACCATAAACACAAGAAAGACGCGCCTTCGGGAACGGCCCTGGCGCTGGCGCGCATCGCGGTGGACGCCGGCGCGGCGCTGGATCCGGACCAGGTTCTGGCCGTGCGAGGCGGCGATGTGGCCGGCGAGCACACCATTCGCTTCGCCGGTGCCGGCGAAGTCGTCGAACTCACCCATCGCGTGCTCTCACGCGGCGTCTTTGTTCAGGGCGCGCTGGTCGCCGCGAAGTGGCTGCACGGACGCGCGCCGGGGCTGTACGCGATGACCGATGTGCTCGACATCATGTCGAGATGACGGCATGATCGTGAAAGATCACGACAGATGTTGACATGATCGCAGCGTGATGCGGATTCGTGCACGGCGGGGATGAAGCGCGAAAACGCGATTGTCCGACCGTTCGATCGCTTCGACCGGCCGTTCACCCGCCGCCGGCGCCGCTGACCCGCGACCCAGGCTTCCCGCGCTCATTTTCGGTATGCGTCCGGAAGAAGATGCTGTCGGGGTCGTCGGTCTGCTCGGCGGAATTTTTTTCCGCGTCCGGATCTTTCTCGGGCGCCAGAGGCGGCGTCGCGTACAGCTCCGTCAGCCGCGTGCCGTTGATCCGGTTGTACAGACGCAACGCCTGCTCGTCGTTGATCGCGATCGGAACCCGCGCGCGAATCACACCCTGGTACGGATTGTACCAGAAGCTCGCCAGCGTTGGATCCAGCGCGATTCGATACACCGGATCGAACAACTCGGCGTGCTCGGGCGGCGCCACCTCGACCCACGGGCGATCGCGCGACACCAGGGTGTTCTGCGGCGGACTCTCGAACCAGGCGGGATCGATCGTCATCGGCCACGCGCGCCCGGTCAGCTGCGCACTCGTCGTTGCCGCACGCACCTTGATCTCCAGCTCGAACCGGCGGACCTCGCCGGCGACAAAGTCGGCGTCGTGCTCGAGGGTCTGGTTGTTGGCCCGATAGTACAGCATCCCGCCGATCACGAGTGCGACGGTCCCGACGATCAAAATCTCAATCAGTCGACGCATGGCGCTCCGAATCCCTGTGCCCATGAGCAGATCGGTCGATGGGCGACCCGCCATCGGGCCTGCGTGCCGCCCCGCGCGTTCGGCAGAACGTGTGTGTCGGTTGTGTGGATCACGACGCCGTGCGCCCGCGTCGGCGAGTACACTCACGCCCGAGAATCCCCATGAGCGAGATCGTCGTCACCAAACTCGGCTGCGGAATGCCGCTGATCGTCGAACCGATCTCCGGTGTTCGTTCGGTCGGGCTGTCGTGGCTCATCCCGGCCGGCGCCGCCTCGGATCCCGCTGATCGTCTCGGCACCGCCGCGGTGCTGCGCGAGTTGCTGCTCCGCGGCGCGGGCGAAATGGATTCAAGAGCCCACGCCGACGCGATGGACCGCGTGGGGGCGGCGAAATCCACCGGCGTCTCGACCTACCACCTCTCGGTCTCCTCGTGCTTCGTGGGTGCGAGAACCGCCGACGTGCTCCCGCTGGTCGCGGACATGGTCAAGGCCCCGCGCCTCGAGCCCGACGCGCTGGCGCCCGCGGCGAGCCTGGCGCTGCAGGAGATCGAATCGCTGGCGGACGATCCACAGCGCCGGGCCGTGCTCGCCGCCCGCGAGCGCCATTATCCGGACACCATCGGCCGGTCGGGCCTGGGCACGATCGAGGGCATCACGGCCCTGACCCATGCCGAGGTCGTCCAGAGCTGGGCGACACTGGCGAGGCCGGGCGGGTCGATCCTCGCCCTGGCCGGCGACATTGACCCAGCCGCGGCGGCCGATCAGCTCGACGCCCTCTTGCAGGGGTGGACCGGCCAGTCGCCGCCCGTGGAGGACGGCGCCGCGGGCGAGCGTGGCTACGGGCACCTCGAAGACGCGTCCAACCAGGTCCAGATCATCCTCATCCACGACGCACCGCCCGAGCCGGACGACGCCAGCGTGCTCGAACGCGTCGTCGTCAGCGTCCTCTCGGGCGGGATGTCCTCGCGCCTGTTCACCGAGGTGCGCGAGAAGCGCGGTTTGTGCTACACCGTCAGCGCGTCCTACGCCGCCGAACGCACCTTCGGCCGCGTGCTCGCCTACGTCGGCACCGGGCCCGACCGCGCTCAGGAGTCGCTCGACGTGCTCGTGGCCGAGCTTCAGCGCATCAACTCTCCGGGGGGCGAGGTCACGCGCACGGAGTTCGATCGCGCCCTGGTCGGGCTCAAGTCCAGCCTGGTGTTCAGCGGCGAGTCGACAGCCGGGCGGGCGGCGAACCTGGCCCGCGACCAGTTCCGGCTGGGCCGACCGCGCAGCCTCGATGAACTCGAGCGCCGGCTCGACCGCGTCACGCTCGACGGCGTCAACGCTTATCTGCGCACACGGTCGCTCGGGCGCGTGACGATCCAGACGCTCGGCCCGAGCCCGCTCAAGCCGCCCGTCTGAGCGCTACGGCTCGATCGTGACCAGCTCGATGATGAAGGTCAGGTCGGCCTTTGGCGGGATCGAGCTGCTGCCCGCTTCGCCGTACGCCAGTTGATACGGAATCGTCAGCCGACGAATACCGCCGACCTTCATCCCCGGCACGCCCTGCTGCCATCCCTTGATGAGGTTGCCCAGCGGCCAGGGCCCGCGCGGCCCATCGCCTCGCGTCGTGTCGAACACCGTCCCGTCCGCCAGCGTCCCGTGGTACTGCATGGTCACCGTTGCGCCCTCGGGGCACACCTCTCCCGTGCCGATGACCAGCTCGTCGATCACGATCCCGCTGTCGAGCACCGACGTTGACAGCACCGAGCACATCTGCCCGTTGAAGGCCTCGATGAGCCCGTCCGGCTCGGTGCCGGTGTTCACGACGGTCGATTCGGATCCGGCCGGCGTCGCATCGGGCGTTGACTCCGTATAGGGCGCCGACTCGTTCTCTTTCCCGCACCCGGACAGGGCCAGGAGCATCGACGCGGCGGCGGTCCAGCGAACGGCATGAGTCAGATTCAGCATCGGTCCATCCTCGTTGGGGTCCAGTTGCAGTCGTGGCGACCGATGATAGCACGATCCGGCCGACACCCGCTCCATCCATATCATCGATGGTGAACCCCGCGGCGACAGCAGGTGACCGCAGTACGCCCATGATCGCGGTGACGATGGGCGATCCCGGCGGCATCGGCCCGGAGGTCGTCGCCGGGGCCATCGTTCACGCCGCCGCCGGGCGGGAGGCGCGATTCGTGGTTTTCGGCGACGGCGCGGCGCTCGATCGGGCCGCGGCAGCCATGCGCGTCGCGGACGGGTGGGAGGCGTGCGTCGGGCGTGCGGCGGAGCCCGGCGGCGTGGTCGTGATCGACGAGCAGGCGCCCGCCGCCGCCACTCCACCGGAGCCGACCGAGGTCGGCGGGCGAGCGTCAATGCGGTGGGTCGAGCAGGCGATCGAAGCGGCCCTGCGCCCGGCGGGCGACGCGGATCGCGCCGATGCGGTCGTCACGGGCCCGATCAGCAAGCAGGCCTGGGCCATGGCGGGCTTTGGCCGATTCCCGGGGCACACCGAGCTGTTCGCCCAGCGTTGCGGCTCGAAGCGATGGGCGATGATGCTCGTCTCGCCCCGCCTGCGCGTGATCCTCGCGACGACCCACGTCCCACTGCTCGCGGTCGGGTCGCACCTGACGACCGCACGCGTGCTCGAGACGATCGAGCTGGGGACCCAGGCGTGCGTGCGGCTGGGGGTGGCGAGCCCGCGGGTCGCGGTGTGCGGACTGAACCCGCACGCCGGCGAGGGCGGACTGCTCGGCGACGAGGACGATCATCTCATCGCACCGGCGATCGCAGCCGCCGCCGAGCAGGGCATCCGCGCGTCCGGCCCGCACCCGGCCGACACGATCTTCGGTGCCGCCGTGCGGGGCCGTCACGACCTTGTGGTGGCGATGTATCACGACCAGGGGCTCATCCCCGTGAAGCTGCTCGCGCGCGACGAGGCGGTCAACCTCACCGTGGGCCTCCCGATCGTGCGCACCAGCCCGGACCACGGAACCGCGTACGACATCGCCGGGCAGGGCAAGGCAGACCCGGGCAGCATGATCGCCGCCATCGAGCTTGCCCTGACGTTGGCCCCGTCATCGGCCGCGGACTACTGATACAGGCCCGCGATGTCGTCCTCGAACAAGCCAACCAAAGACGCGCTCGCGTGCGACGGAGCGCGCTGCCCCGCCTGCGGCTACTCGGGCGATGGTCTGATCGTGCCCGGCCCGTGCCCCGGGTGCGGCGTCATGCTCAGCCCGCAGACAACCGAGGGCCGGCCTTCGCGCTTCGACAGGCTCCCACCGCTCGCCCAGATGGGCATCATCGCAACGCCGGTCATCATCGTCATGACCAGCTACACCGTGATGCAGCTGGTCGACAGCCTGATGGTCTCGCGGATCGGGCCCGACGAGGTCTACGTCGCGGCCCAGGGCAACGGCGGGATGCTGCCGTACGTGGTGATGGCACTCTCGCTGGGCCTGTGCGGCGTGATCAACACCTACGTGTCGCAGAATCTCGGCGCGGGTCGCCCCGAGCGGTGCGCAGCGTACGGGTGGAACGGGCTGTGGCTGAGCCTGGTCCTGGCCGTCTGCATGATCCCGCTGGGTCTGGCCATGCCCTTCCTCTTCGCCCAGGCAGATCACAGCGAGCAACTCCGCCAGCTCGAGACGTCGTACGGGCAGATCCTGGTCGCGGGTGCGTTCTTTCCCATGGCCGCAAGGGCGATCGCACACTTCTTCTATGGGCTGCACAGGCCGACCGTCGTGATGATCGCGGTGCTCACCGGCAACATCACAAACCTGCTGTGCAACGTGGTGCTCATCTTCGGATCGGCGGGCGCGCCGGAAGGGTTCCCGCTGCGAGAGGTCTTTCAGTCGATCGCCGGCACGCTCGGCATCGAGCCGATGGGGCTGACCGGGGCTGCGATCGGCACGGTCATCGGCGGCTCCATCGAGTTCTTCATCCCCTTCCTGGTCTTCCTCTCCCCGGCGTTCAACCGCAGGTACAAAACCCGATCGGTGTGGCGACCATCGATGCTGCACCTCAAGGACATCTTCCGGCTCGGTTGGCCGGGCAGTCTCATGTTCTTCAACGAGATGTTCTGCTGGGCGTACCTGATGCTCCGGCTGCTGAGCAAGGCCGGGGCCGCCACGGTGAGCGATCCCGCCCAGGCCGAAGCGGCGGCCACGCTGCACACCACGGCCGGCTGGATCGCACTGCGATTCATGCACCTCTCGTTCATGCCCGCCATCGGCATCTCTATCGCCATCACCGCGATCGTGGGGCGATGCATGGGCAAGGGTCGGCCGGACCTGGCCGCCAGCAGGGCCTGGCTGGGGATGCGCCTCACCATGCTGTACATGGGCCTGTGCGCGCTCGTCTTCGTGCTGTTTCCGGAGTGGCTGATCGGCCTCTATGCGCCCGCGGACATGCCCGCCGAGCAGGTCGCCGAGCTGGTGCGCGTCGGCACCGCCGTGATGATCGCCGCCGCCGTGTTCCAGCTCTTCGACGCCGTCGCCATCTCGATGGTCGGGGCCCTGCGCGGCGCCGGCGACACCGTCTGGCCGGGCGTGGTCACGGTCGTGCTCTCGTGGACGCTCATCATCGGCGGCGGCGAACTGATGCTCCTGTGGTTCCCGTCGCTGGGCTCGCTCGGGCCTTGGATCGCCGCGTCCGCGTACATCATCATCCTCGGGCTGGCGGTGCTGGCGCGGTTCATGGGCGGCAAGTGGAAGCACATCACACTCGTGGATCGGGCGGATGTTCAGCCCGTCGCGGGCGAGCCGATCCAGGCCGCGGAGAAGCTCTGACACTGCCAAACCCTTAGCGCCGTGCCGGTCCGCCGCCGGATGCGCCTATAGTCGCCACCCAGCAATTGTCTCACCTCAGGAGTCGATAGATGACCCATGACCCGCTCGACACCGTGATCGGGGCGAGTTCGGCCCGCCATCGCGATCCGGAGCAGAGCTCCACGCATATCGCCGCCGCTCGTGAAGCCCGCAGGGCCGGCGACCACGACGCCTCGATCGCCCAGTACCGCGCCGCGCTGAACGCCGACGCCTACAACCCCGTCGCCCTGTTCGAGCTCGCCTACGAGCTGGACCTGCTGGGCGAAGAGGACGAGGCGGTCTCGCTCTACGAGCGCTGCACGGAGCAGGCGCCCGCCCACATCAACGCGCTGATCAACCTCTCGGTCGTGTACGAAGACCGCGCCGACTACGCCCGCGCCGAACGCTGCCTCAAGCAGGTGCTCGAAACCAGCCCCAACAACCTCCGGGCCCGCCTGTTCATGAAAGATGTCCAGGCCAGCCGCGAGATGCGCCACGAGGAGGATTCCGATCGCGACACGCTGGCGCGCAAGGCCATGTTCGACACGCCCGTCACCGACTTCGAGCTTTCCGTTCGCGCCAGGACCTGCCTGAAAAAGATGAACATCCGCACGCTCGGCGACCTGCTCCGGTACACCGAGAGCGAGCTGATGAGCTACAAGAACTTCGGCGAGTCCAGCCTGGACGAGATCAAGGAGATGCTCTCCCTGAAAGGGCTTCGGCTCGGTCAGGGTCTCGAAGACGCCCACCGCGCCGCGCGCCGCCACATCGTCGAGCAGCTGAAGGGGACGGGCAAGGAAGTGGTCCTCGCCCGGCCGGTCACCGACCTCAAGCTCTCGGTCCGGGCCCGCAAGGCGTTGCAGCTGCTCAACATCCAGACGCTCAGCGACCTGGCCAGCCACACCGAGGCCGAGCTGATGGGCGTCAAGAATTTCGGCGCCACATCGCTGGTCGAGGTGCGCGAGCGCCTGGCCGACCACGGGCTCGGCCTCCGCACACTTGAAGAAGAGGAATGATCGGGCGCGACGGCGAGCGGATCACCCGCGTCGGGCCTCTGTGATTGCATTCTGTTCGGGCAATCTCCTGCGCCTGATTTGGGCGTTTTCATTCCGCATCGAGCGTCCCGCCCGATATGCTTGTATTGGGGTGATCTCACCCAGCCCTCGTCCGCGCGAATTGTGGGGCCTTTTGTCGCGGCGAGTTGCGAGCATGTTCGTCCGGCGGCCACGTGGCCGCAGGGGATCGATGATGCACGAACGTCGGAACATGGCCATCATCCTGGGCCTGATCGCCGCCACGCTCTGGGCCTTCGCCGTCTGGATCGTCATGCCCCTCACCCTGCCCTCGATCGACATCGCGTGGCCCTGGGCGCAGAAGATCGGCTCGCTTATCCTGGCGGCCGTCGCCGGCGCGACACTCGTCTGGGCCCTTAAGTTCCAGGACAAGCTGGATGACAATCTGTCCAAGATCAACTTCGGGCAATACTTCGAGCAGGACGGATTGTGCTTCCTTCCCATGGTTCGCGTGCAACCGATGGGTGAGACGTACCGGGCCGAGGTCAGCCTGTACTACCAGAACCGGTTCGCAGGCCCGTGCGAGGCGGTGATCCACCTGCGTCCTCCGCCCGGCTCGTTCTTCAGCCACGAGGGAAAACGCGACGTGCACTTTGCTTTCACGTGCACGCCGGGCGCCTACGGCGTGATTCATCAGCCCGTCGCGGTGGCCCATGAATACCAGGGCTTGCCGGTGCGGGTCCAACTCGCCGCCGCCGTCCGATACCCGCGCGGGCACGGCAACAAACTCCGCTCGCGCACCGGCAACCCGTGCGGCACGTTCGACGTCGATTGGGCGCTGGCCTTCCGCCTGAGCGAGCACGAACTGTCCGGCGAGATCGAGCTCAAGAACCCCGCCGACGTCAGCTTTGTCCTGCCCGACAACGTGGCCGAGTCCATCGGCCGCAGCGAGTACAAGCACGAGATCCTCGCCAAGGCGCCCGAAGATTCGCTTCACTGATCGTCGTCGGGCAGCACGTCCTTCTCGCGCTCGCCGGACTCGTGATAGTTCAGCCTCGCCTCGGCATAGCGCTGCGGCGAGACGTTCAGGTCCGGGTTTTCGCCACGCAGGTGCTGCTCGTGCAGGTGCTTGAGGAACGGCACACACCATCGGCAGCCGGTCCCGGCGCTGAGGCACTCAGAGATCAAGGACGCCACCGGCGGGTTCTCCACACGCATGTACGTGCGGATCTTCCGCAGCGAGACGCGAAAACACAGGCAGACATGATCGTCTGGGTCCACAACTGATCGTACGCGTCCGCGACGCGCAGCGCGAGCCGGATCGTCCCGATCCGGTCCGATCCTCGCGCCCCAAACAGGTTTGCGAACTCGCTCTGCCGTGGTGCGGGCGGGAACCGGGCCGGGACGGCCCGGCTCGCGCGGAGGCCGTACGCTTGGGGCATGCCCAGACTCGACTGCCAGACGGCCGGAGAGAGCCACGGGCCGGCGGTGATCAGCGTGATCACCGGGCTGCCCGCCCACCTGCCCCTCGACGAGGACTTCATCAATGCCGAACTCGCGCGTCGCCAGGGCGGCTACGGCCGGGGTGGACGACAGCGGATCGAGAAGGACCGGGCGGAGTATCTCACCGGCGTGCGGCATGGACGCACGATCGGCTCGCCGCTGACCATCCGCATCGTCAACAAGGACTCGCGCCTCGACGACGTGCAGCGCACGCCCCCCTTGTTTCGTCCGCGCCCCGGCCACGCTGACCTGGCCGGGAGCATCAAGTACCTCACCACCGACTGCCGCGAGACGCTCGAGCGCGCCAGCGCGCGTGAGACCGCCGCCCGCACCGTCGCCGGCACCATCGCACGCTGCGTGCTCCGCGCCCTCGGGATCGAGGTCTTCGGGTTCGTGCGCTCGATCCTGGACGCGGAGACGGACATCGAGGTCACCCCCGACAACTGGCGCGAGCTGCTCGCCCAGCGCGACGCGAGCAAGACCTACTGCCCGGACCAGGCCGTCACCGAGCGACAGTGCCAGGCCATCCGCCAGGCCAAGGCCGACAAGGACACGCTGGGCGGGATGCTCGAAACCCACGTCTTCGACCTTCCGCCGGGCATCGGCTCGTGCATGGACTGGCGCGATCGGCTCGACGCGAGGCTGGCCTTCGCGGTGATGGGCATCCAGGCCTTCAAGTCCGTCGAGATCGGGCTCGGGCGCGACGTGACCACGCGGCCGGGCTCGAAGGTCCACGACCCGATCCGGTACGACCACGACCTGCGCGAGACGCGCTCGGTCGGCTTCAAGCGCGACACCAACAACGCCGGCGGCACCGAGGGCGGCATGAGCAACGGCCAGCCCATCGTCGTTCGCGGAGCCATGAAGCCCATCAGCACGCTCCTGCGCGGCCTCCCCAGCGTTGACCTGAACACCAAGCAGCCCCAGCAGAGCCAGTACGAGCGGAGCGACGTGTGCGCCGTCTCCGCTGCCAGCGTTGTCATGGAGAACGTCGTCGCGTTCGAGATCGCCCGCGCGCTGCTTGACAAGTTCCCGTCCGACACCATGATGGAACTCAAAGCTTCGTTCGAGCAATACCTTCAGTTCGCCCGAGACCTGCCGCTCGACCCGCCGGACCTCACACTCGCGTAGGGTGTTTCCCTGGAGCAGAGAACCACATGAAAATTGTGCTATGTCTGATCGCCCCGCTGTTCGCAGCCGTGTGCGTCACCGGCTGCGCGTCCACACCGGTCGCGGATCGATCGAACGCTCTCGAAGCCCGCCCGCGGGAGCGCGTCGCGCTGTTCGACGGGCGGACGGGCGCCAAGGCCGCGTGGGCGGACCTCGTCTCGGCCGCTTCTCGCGCAGACGCGGTGTTCATTGGCGAGACGCACAGCCACCCGCTCGGGCTCGCCGCCATCGCCGCACTCTGGGACGATCTGCTCGCCGTCACCGACGCGCCCGCCCTGTGCCTCGAGTTCTTCGAGCGCGATCAGCAGGCGGCGATTGACGACTACCTCGCCGATGTCGTCGACGAGGATGCTTTCCGCTCGCTCGCCCGCCGAACCGACGGGAACTACCCGCCCGGGCATCGGGCGATGATCGAATCGGCCAAGGCGTTGGGCCGACCAGTGTTCGCCGCCAACGCGCCGCGCCGGTACCTCCGCGTGGGCCGGGACGGGTACGACGGGTATGACAGCTTCACCGACGAGCAGCACCGCCTTTTCGTCATCCCCGACCAGATGCCCGGCGGCGAGTACCGCGACGATTTCTTCGATGTGATGATCGAGGGGAGGGAAGCGCACGGCTGGCCGGACGATCTCACCGACGAAGAACTCAATGACAGGGTCGAGCAGAGTTTTCGCTCGCAGGCCATCTGGGACGCGACGATGAGCGGCACCGTCGCGCGGGTGCTGGCCCGGGGCTTCTCCCCGGTCGTCCTGGTCATCGGCCGGTTTCACGTGGACAAGGACGGCGGCACGGTGCAGCTCTTCCGACGCGCCGACGCCGACGCCTCCTTCATCGTGGTGTCCGTCGTGGACAAAGCCGGCGAAACGCTGGAAGACGACGATCTCGATCGCGCCGACTTCGTGCTCTACGTCGGCGAGAAATAGCGCGGCGTCATATGTGCGACGCGTTTTCACGGGATGGACGCCGAGTCTGAGCCCGTCGCGGGCGAAGGCTCGGATTCTAACAACGAGGCACGACCGGGAGGGAGTGCTTTGGGGCGTGCCCATCGCGACATGGGTCGTCCAAACCACCGCTCCCTTCCGGTCGCGGCTCGTAGCGGAGGTCGCGACTCGTAGGGGAGCGCGGGTCGTGGCGCGCGGGATCGCGTTCCGACGACGAGGCGCGCCAGGGTTGAAGTGCCCACCCGCCGTCTTGCCGCCTGCGACAGACGGCGCAGGGCGGCAATGACCCCGACGGGGTCCGAACACGGTTCAAAACCCTCGGAGAAAACGGCAATGTCTGGAGTGCGCGGCGCAGAATCCGGCGCACTCGGCGCTTCGACCGGGGGGTGTGACCCGTCCGACGATGATACCGACCTGCGAACGATCGTTCGAGCCTGGCCGCGACTGGGTTCCGAACATCGCGCCCGCCTCGCAAAGATGGCGGCTGACTGGGCCCGCTCCGATCCGGGGCTCCCCGCAGGTCGGCCACCACCGCCTCGGTCCTCTCAGCGCGACTGAGTCCCGACCAGAGACTCTGTGGCCAACGGGCCTCTCGATGCGGGTGAGATCAGGAGACGGATCGGACCCACGCACGGGAATCGTCAGTCCGCTCGATTCTGCATGGTCCCCGGGGAGACCTCGCTTGACTCGCCTAAGCGCGCCCAAGGGGCGAAACGCCGTGGGGTTGCCACTCAGTAACGTGCCTGTTGACGACTCGGGGCCCGGACCCACGGGCTACCGCGGCTCGCAGACTGCGGCAAGAAAACCGCCCTGAGCGTCAGATTCTCCAGAGTGCGCCATCCTCTCTGGCAGGCCGTTGGCGGAGTCTGGGAGAATCACACCAGATCGACAGGCGAACCGGGTGCTGTTCCTGAGCGAGTGGCGGACCGGGGATGACCTGGGTTTCGGGGGAGGCGGTACACTCGTGCTCGGAAATCTCGGTGGTGGGGCCGGGCGAGGGTCAAATGGGGAATGACGGTGAAGGCAACTGACAGGAGGTATCCCCGATGACACGCACGTACGCAAGGTTGCTCGGACTGCTGGTGCTGGCCTGCGGCGTCGGATCGACGGGGTGCGCCACCGCGCCCCGTACGCCCGCCGCCCGG
>JADFOF010000174.1 GCA_022563015.1 Planctomycetota bacterium | reverse complement strand
AGCAACTGGCCCTGCTTCTTGAGTTGGGCGCGGCGAGCGGAAACGAAGCCGCGAACGCGCTTAACCAGGTCGGCATTGAATTGTTCGATGTCGCCGCGACTGGTCGCGGCGTAGCCCTCGATGGACTTCACCACGCTTTTCATCCAGCGATTGAACTCTTCGACATCCTCGTCGATCGGGCGCGTCATGGAGATGAGGACAACGCCGCCCAGATCACCGCTCTTCTCCACGCGCCCGCGAGGTGGATTCAACGTGAATGACGTGGGCTGAACCCTGAACAGGTCGGGCTCTCCGGTGAATGGGATGCGCACCGTGATCTGGTTGGCTTTCACCATGCACGGTTGGCCGCGATCAAGCACGGCCCGATCGAAGTGACTGGAGACATCTGTCTGGGATTCCCGGTGTTCGGTCTCGGCTTGATCAGAGTGGACGAGCAACGGCTCGATCCGGAACCTGCAGACGACGTTTGCAACGAGTTCTTCGTCGGTTGCGGCGTTCATCTGCGCGGGAGTCATCTGTTCGACAGCAGCGCGTGCCCGCTGGCGCTGGCTTTCGGTGAACGAGTGCATGTCGCCGCCATGAAACAGCAGATCATCCATAATCGCCTCCCCGCCGAGATGCTTCTTCGTACGCGGCAAATCCTATGCGCCCCGCGTCACCGACGACGCCCGCGCAGCTCTGATCCCACCCCGGCTACAACTCAATCTCCGGGTGCCACTAGCGGCTCGCCCGCCGGTGCTGTGCAATGTCGTCACACGCACCGCTCCCCTGCGGAGGAATTGTATGCGTGCGGCTCAAAGCAGCCGCCCGCGAATGCTCCGCCGACAGGGGAGGCGATCGGTCTGGGCGGTGGGTGGCCCGCTCAATGAGCTTGTGCAGCATGCCCAGGTTTGAACTTGGTCCCACCCAAATGAGGAATAGAATTGACTATGGCGAACTTCGGTGCAATCACATGACACGATCTGGGCACAAGTGGATGAGTTCGGCCGAGAAATACCTTGCGCTGCTGAACGAGTTTGCCGACGAGTGCATTTCTGCTGAAGAATACAGAACTCGCATCCTAAAGCTGCGTGTTGTTGAGGGTGAGCACATTCCCGATGACTGTCCTGTATTTCCCGTCACTTCAGAACTTTGGCACGACGCACTTGAGTTTGTTCCGACGAAGGAGTACAGAGAATCAGAGGACATGTCAGAAGAAGAATTGAGAATTCGCGCGTCGTTCGGACGAGATGTCATTCGTGTGTCTCTCTGGTATTATGGTCCTCATGAGGGCGCCAAGCTGCCGCCGCCCACAACAGATTTGTCTTGACGATCGGGCAGGCTTTTTGTGTCTCAGGCGATGACTTGATCTTAGACGGGCAGTGCTGGTACCAGTACGACGCGTGGAATCGGCTGGTGCAGGTGAACGAGGCGTCGCGGGATCCGATCGCGGGGATTATCGTCGGCAGCTTTGTGAAGGGGTACGCGTACGACAGGCTGGGTCGGCTGGTGCGCACGCAGTCGCCGTACCCGCAGCCGGGCTCGACCACAGAAGAAGTGCGAACCGAGAGAAGCAGGCCAGCAGTTGGTGGCACCGCTCACGAACCAAACGACATCTGATTCGTTTGGGTTGGCATAGTACCACAGAACGCTGCCGCGCTAATTCCTCACGAATCTGACGGGCGTCCGGGCGATCGCGAGCTGCTTGATGCCAGCATGACGGCCGAAACCACCAGCCCCAGCACGCCGATCGGCCAGTACATCCCGCCCGGACCACCGGCCGCGACGGCGTCGATGGCCAGCCCCAGGGCCGGGGCGATGACCATTGTGCTCGCCCGCCGGCCCTGGCTCTCGATCGAGAGCAGCGACGCCCCGTGCGTCTCCGGGCCGTGCCGATCAAAGCGGCTGATCAGGATCGGCCGCCAGAGATTGTGCACGACGTGCAGCAGGACGAACCCGACGATCAGCCCCGCGTAGACGTCGAACCAGCCGGCCACTGCCAGACCCGCGTACAGCACGGCCACGATCACCCAGAGGTACCGCGCCGCCGGCTCCTCGCCGCGGGCCGCGTCGCAGGCCCGGTGCGCGTTGCGGCTGGCGGCGCCGGCCAGCAGGTGGAGCACGAAGTACACCGGCCCCACCAGCAGCGCCGTCCGGCGTGTGTCCGACCAGTCCGAGGCGAGCATGAACATCGCCGCCGCGCTCACCGCCGCCGTCGCGAGCACCGGCTGCAGGTAGTCCTTCACGGCATCGAACACGCCGTCGAACCCCATCGATTCCAGGACCAGCCGTCGCATTCGCCGCTCGTGGACCGCGACCTTGATGGATTCGACCATGTGCGTGAACGCCGCGCCGAGCGATGGCCGCTTCTCCGGCCGCGCGTCGAGTTCCTTCGGGTAGCCCAGGAAGTTGATGATCGCCAGGCTGTAGGGCACGATCGCGATGAAGAAGATGTACGTGTAGCGGTCGCTCACCAGCACGATGACCGCGGCGATGAGGACGGAGACGGCCGAGCCGATCTTGCTCCATGACCGCGTGTAGCCGTAGACCCTGACGCGTTCGTCGGTGCGCTCATGGAGGCGGAGCCAGGCGAAGATCATCGCCTTGTGGGTGCCGGTGCGGAACGAGTCGCCGACCCCGAACAGGAACATGCCCGCGAACAGCAGCCCGATGTGATCCGCCAGCCCGAGCACGAGAAAGCTGACGATGTAGGAGACGAAGGCGCCGATCATCACCAGCCGCCGGCCGTAGATGTCGGCGATCGCTCCCGAAGGGATCTCCAGGAGGTTGACCGCCAGCTCGCGCACCGCCACCAGCAGGCCGATCTCGAAGAAGTTCAGTCCCTTGTCGAGGAAGGCCAAGACCAGGAACGCCTCGAAGTAGCGTTGATTCTTCAGGAAGCCGTAGAGGCTGAATCTGAAGATCATGGGGATCACGGGCGGGGCTCCGGCGCGGGATCGGCAGTGACATCCCGCCACGTGCGTGCGCGGCGCGAACGGCGACAGGCCCCAAGGCGAAACCCCTCTCGATCCACCTTGCGGCGGGCCTGTTCGCCCATGCTATCAGCGCCGGCGATCAGGTGCGGCGGATGGCACTTCCCACGCTGATGCACCGATCGACCGTGAAAGGTGGATATACTCGGCCCATGCCACCCTACCGCCCCGTGAGCTGGACTGTCGCACTCTGCGGGTTCCATCTCTTTCCAGCGAGCCCGCCCGGATTCGCACGCCACTTCCTGGAACTGAGTTCCGCAGCCATGGCGGTATTGGCATGTCTTCCAATAGAGCCGGACAAGTGAGAACGCGATTCGAGCAGTGGCGGTCGGGCTATAGCACGTGGCGCGACAGCATCGATCCCGTGCTGAGTGTCATTTATCAGGCCCGGTTTGCGATGCTGATGTCGGTTGTGCTCAGCCTGTTGCTCACGCTCCCGCCGCAGACGATCGATGCAGTGCGCGTGCTCGCCGAGGATGGGCGGTGGTGGCCTGTTGCGGTGTTCTGGATCGGGGCGACTCTGGTGTGCGCCTATCTCTGGGGCAGCGCTCGGGCGGTTCGCGTTCTGCTTCGGTCCCACGCGGGCGAGCTCGCGAGGATCTCTCCGCGCGTGTCCGAGCACATCGCCAGGGCGTTTGGCGTGCTGCCCCTGGTGGCGATCGCGGCGGCCTGCGGGCGGGCCATTCGGATCACGGGGGCCGGAGAAGCCCCACCGTTGCTCTGGGTGTTTGTCGGCCTCGGAATTGTCGGAGCAATCGCGCTGCACCTCCTGTTCGGCCTGCAGGAACGATGGCTCGGAAGACACGAGTCTGAGACCGGCGTCCTGCGGCGCGTGGTACGGACCGGCTGCGTGATCGCGATGGCGGCGTCGGTGCTCTTGTCACTGGTTTTCGCGATCGACCGCGGTGCTTCGAGCAGAGCCTTCGGCCCGTTCTACAGCATCTTCATGTCGGCGATGGGATGGACCGTAGCGGGCAGCGTGCTGGTGTACTGGGGTTCTCGCTGGCGGCTGCCGCTGCTGTTGTTCGCCGTGGGCCTGGCGCTGGCGTGGAGCGCTCTGGACTGGAACGACAACCACGCCCTGCGTCGGCTGCCAACGCCATCAGCGACCGAGCCAAGGACACTTCCCGACATCAGCACGACCTTCGAGCGGTGGCTCGACGCCCGCGCCGATGAGGACGAGTACGCGGTCTACCCGGTCTTCGTTGTCTCGGCGGAGGGGGGAGGGCTGTACGCCGCGTACTACTCGGCGATGGTGCTCTCCGCGCTCCAGGACCAAGAGCCCGCCTTTGCCCGCCACCTTTTCGCGGCCAGCGGCGTCTCCGGAGGAAGCCTGGGAGTGGCGGTGTTCGGCGCATTGGCCTCGCAGGAGGCGCACAACCGTACGCACGCCCAGGATTCGATGGCAGCCAGCGCAGCCAGCCCCTTCGTATTCAAAGCCGCCGCCGACCGGATACTGAGTCGGGACTTCCTGTCGCCGGTGCTCGCGCTCGGCCTGTTCCCGGATACGCTCCAACGATTCCTGCCGTTTCCTGTGCCCATATTCAGCAGGGCGCGTGCGCTGGAGGAGGGGTTCGAGTGGGCTTGGCGTCGGGAGGCCGAGCGGCACGACGGATGGGCGCAGAATCTCTTCGCCCGTTCGTTCTACGACCTCTGGCCCAGCTTCGAGCAGGGCGCGACGCCGGCGCTGCTCTTGAATACCACGGAGGTCAGCACTGGGCAGCGGATGGTCATCACAAACCTCTTCCCCGACAATCCGCTGTATTCTGATGGACAGCTCCGCACCGAGCGCGACACACACAATATCACGACACTCGCGAAACTCGCGCCCGCCCTTGACCTGCGGCTGAGCACCGCGGTCGGGCTGAGCGCCAGATTCCCCTTCATCACACCGGCTGGCTCCATCACCTCGACCGTCGAGGGGCGCACCACGAAGCGACGGTTTGTGGACGGCGGATACTACGACAACTCAGGCGCGGCCACGATGGCCGACGTGCTGCTCTCAATGCACGCCGTCGGGCACGAGGACACCGAGGAATCGCAGCACGAACATCACAAGCCGTACAAGCTGATCTGGATTCACATCGGTTTCATCGATCGTTCCGCGGACCGGCCGGGGGGTTCGTTGCACACGTGGAAAGGGCTCGGGGAACTGCTCTCACCGCTGCGCGCGTTGCTGAACACGCGGAGCGGGCGCACCGGATCGTCCGTCCGCGACCTGAGGCTCACGACCGCGCAGCTGAAAGAGCACCGGGGCGAGACGGAGTCGATCGAGTTTGTGCTGGACCTTGATGCCTCGGGGCCACCGCTGGGGTGGCTGCTCTCGAATAAGTCACGCGACAAGATGAAGGAATCTATTCAGAACTCATTCAACGTCGAGAGCCGCGAGACAGTGCTCGCACTCTTGAGATATCGACTCCAAACCCGAGGTCAGCCACCGAATCCGTAGTTGAGCAACTCTGGCCTGTGTCGGCGCTGTCACGTCGACGGAATGACGATTCGCTCGCAGCAATGGAGTTCCTCGTGTCCGAGCAGCCACCAACACGCACGACAGGCAAAGTATCCCATGCCATCGCGAAGGCGGCGTTGGGATCCATACCGCTGGCGGGGGCGGCGGCGTCCGAGCTGTTTGCGTTCGTGATCACTAGCCCCCTTGAGCGGCGACGAGACGAATGGATGCATGCGGTCGCCGAGCGCCTCGGCGCTCTCGAGGACCGCCGCGCAGAGTCCCTCACGTATCTTCAGTATGACGAGTCCTTCCTCGACACCGTGCTACAGGCCAGCCAGATTGCCCTTCGCACTCACCACAAGGAGAAACGCCACGCCTTGCTGAACGCGATCACAAACGCGGCCATGCCGCACGCCCCCGATGAGTCGGAGCGCCAGATGTTCCTGGGAATGATCGACGCATTCACGGTCTGGCATCTGTGACTGCTCGTACTCTTCGACGACCCGACATCATTCTTCGAGTCGCACGGAAAGCATTTCCCGTCCATGTATGCCGGAAGTCTGACACATTTGCTGGAGGCCGC
>JADFOF010000173.1 GCA_022563015.1 Planctomycetota bacterium | reverse complement strand
ATCACGCCATCACCGGCGTGCTCATGCACGAATCGCCCCCGGGTTGGCTCAACGCCCCCACCGATCTGATCATCACGGCGGATCGGCGCATCCTCGTCGCCAGCGCCGGCGACAACCGCATCGTCGAGTTCGACCGCACCGGGGCCTACGTCGGCGACCTGGTGACGAGCGGGCTGGGCGGGCTGAGCGAGCCGGGCGCCATGGCCATCTCCCCCGCCGGCGAACTCCTCGTCGTCAGCACCGCCACTAACGCTGTCCTCCGGTATGACATCAACTCCGGCGCGTTCCTCGGCCCGCTGGTCGCCCCCGGAGCCGCTCCGATGACGCGGCCGTACGGCCTGACGTTCGGCCCCGGCGGAAACCTCTACGTCTCCAGCGACGACAACCGCGTCCTCAAGTTCGATGCTGCCACCGGCGCCTATCAGTCTGACTTCGTCACGCTCGGCAACAACGGCGGGCTCACGGCGCCACGCGACATCCTGTTCATGCCCGACGCCTCGCGCTTCCTCGTCGCCAGCAAGGGCACTGATCAGGTCCTCGAATACCACCCGATCACCGGCGCGTTCATCGGGCAGTACAACAACGGCGACTACCGCGGCAAGCTCAACGGGCCGTGGGGTCTGCGCGTCGGGCCCGATGGAAATGTCTACGTCGGCGCCAGCGACCGTATGGAATCCGCGCCGGGCGCTCAACTGCACCTCACCGACCCGCGCATCATCCTGTACGAGGGTTCGACCGGAAACCTCTGGTACGCCTACGTCCAGGGACGTGACTCCACACTCCGCGGGCCCAGGGGCTTCGCCTTCATGCCCGGCGAGGGCTTCGACTGCAACCGAAACCAGCTGCCGGACTCGTGCGACATCGCCTCGGGCTTCAGCCAGGACCAGAACAACAACGGCATCCCCGACGAGTGCGAGTTCTGCTACGCCGACTGCGACCAGAGCACGGGCTTTCACGTCCTGGACATCTTCGACTTCCTCTGCTTCCAGAACAGCTTCGTGCTCGGCGAGCCGTACGCCTGCGAGTGCGATCCCGACCCGGCCTGCGATATCTTGGATTTCCTCTGCTTCCAGAACGCGTTCGTGGCCGGGTGTCCGTGAGGGAGAAGTGACAAAGTTACGGAGTGACGGAGTGACAAAGTGACAAAGTGACAGAGTGACGGAGGGGCGGAGAGACGGAGGGGCGGAGAGACGGAGTGACGCAAACAGAGCCCTCTGCGCGAGCAGGGGGTCCTCTCCGCTTCGCATTCGCGGGGAGAGACAAGTGACGGAGAGATGTGGGGCTCGGAATCGGATGGCGAGGCTGAGTCTGCGAAGCCTCGGATTGCCCGTGCGCTCGACCGCGACGGCGGCGGCTACAGCCCGCGCCAGATCCGCCGAAGCTGCAAGATCGCGTCCGATCTCGCGTACAGATCCTTGCCGGCGCGGATCTTCTCGATCAGGGGCCCGATCGCCTCGCGCAGGCGATCCGGCATGGCTTGAAGCTCCTTGCAGCACCGCTCTCGCCGAGCGTCATCGTCCGTGCCGGCATTCAGAAGTTCCCAGAGCAGCGATTCCAGGCGGGTGACGATGTCGATCGACGGCTTCTCGAAGACGGCTGTGCAGTACGCCCACTCCTGGTGCATCTCGAACACGCGCAGCCCGCAGCGCTCGTACATTCGGCGGAGCACCTCGGGGCTGAAGTAATAGTACTGGCCGAGCGTGTGGGCGCTTCCCCTGTACCACTGGTTGTTCTGTTCGATCCGATCCCACGCGTCCGGAACGGAATTGATCGCGTAGTGGCAGACGCCGCGCCCGCCCGGCCTGAGCACCCGCGCCATCTCGTGGGCATACGGAAACGAATCCTCCAGCGCGATGTGAACGAACACGTCGAAGCTGAAGAAAAAGTCGATGCTGTCGTTGGCCACCGGGCCAAAGTCCTCCCCGCCGGTCAGCACGTATTCGACGTTCGTGATCCCCATTTCCTTGCAGCGGGCTCTGGTGCGCTCGAGCATCTTGTCCGACACATCGATCGCGATCACCCGCTTCACGTTGGGCGCCATGCGCACCGTCCACTTGCCGCTCCCGGGGCCGATCTCCAGGACCGTGCTCTCGGGCGTCAGCCAGCGCTCGGCGAAGACCCGGTAGTAGAATGTATCGCGGCGCCGATCGCGTGTGCCGTCGTCATTCCACTCGTCGCCCAGGTGTTCATATCTTGCCGCCGAAGTCCTTTTTCCAGGACTCGCTGTAGGCGTCCCAGTCTGTGGCGTAGCGGCTCTTGCCCTGCATGACTCTCTCGCTGGCGCGGGCGGACGTGCCCGGCGCCGGCCTCTCACACCAGCTGAAGCACCTGCATCGCCTGTTTCACAACGTCCTCGGCTGTGAGCGAGCACATCTGCAGGAGTTCCTCGGCCGTGCGGGCGCTCTTGGGGATGCGCGTGACGTGCATCTGGTGGAGCGTGAAGGCGTCGCCGGAATCGACCATCGCGTCCGCCACCGCCGAGCCGATGCCGCCGCCGTAGTTGTCCTCCAGCGTGATCACGTACCCGCTGTTGTTCCCGATCAGGTCCAGCAGCTTCTCCTGGTCGAAGGGGAGCGAGTACATGTCCACGAGCGTGGCGCTGATGCCGGCCTTGTCCAGCAGCTCGATGGCCTTGTTCGCCTCGTGCACCATGTATCCCGCGGCGCAGATCACGAGGTCGCGCCCTTCATTGAGCACCTCGAAACCCCCGAGATTGAACACCACGTCGTCGGAATACAGAAACTCCGTGTCGGGCCTGTGCGTCCGCATGTAGCAGACGCCCTCGTACTCGGCCATGACGCCCGTCAGCGCGTACGCGGCAAAGGCGTCCGCCGGCTGAAGCACGTAGCACCCCGGGTTTCCACGGTGGTCCTTGATGGTCGTGAACGAGCGGAACCACGCCACGTCGGGCAACGACATCTGGCTCGGCCCGTCGGCGGCGAGCGTCACCCCCGAGTGCGACCCGACGATCTTCAGATTTGCGCCCGAGTTGATCGCCATCTCGATCTGGTCGTACGCCCGCGTGATGAACTTCGCGAAGCTCGAGCAGAACGGGATCTTCCCCGCTGCGGAAAGCCCCACGCCGACCGAGATCATGTTCTGCTCGGCGATCTTGCACTCGAAGAAGCGGTCGGCCAGTTCAGAGTCCTTCGCGAACGTCTCGGCGAAGGTCGAGTTCGAGACGTCCGCGTCCAGCACGACGACCCTCTCGTTCACGTGCCCCAGCGACCGCAGCGCGAGCCCGTACGCCTTGCGTGTCGCCCAGCGCCCGGTCTGGAACAGCGACTCCATGTCGAACTGCTTCATCGCCTCGCTGAAGCTGGGCGCCTCGCCGCTGGTCTCGACGGGCGACGCCGCGTCGGCCGGCGGGCTGATCCGGAAGCTGTCCTCCTGGCTCAGCGCGCTGGTCAGCTCGACGCGGCGCTGGTCCAGCTCGCCCAGGGCTTTGGTCAGCAGATCCCCCTTGGCCGGCTTGCCGTGCCAGCCACCGCCCTGGAGCGACGGCGTCCCCCACCCTTTGACCGTCCGGGCGACCACCGCCATGGGCGACGCGTCCGGCTGGCGGCCGGACTGCACAAACAGGTCCAGCGCGTCCCGGATCTGGGCCGGATCGTGCCCGTCGATCGTGACCGGGCGGATCCCGGCCGCCTCGAGCTTGGCTGAGATACGCTCGGGCGATTGCTGCTCGCTCACCCGGTCCGCCTGCCCGTACTGGTTGCAGTTGAAGATCGGCAGGACATTGGTGATGTTGTGATCGACGATGTAGTCGATGGCCTCGGCGATCTGGCCTTCGCGCGCCTCGCCGTCGCCGACGATGCAGTAGATCAGCCGATCGATCCCGTCCAGCCTCGCCGCCTCTCCCAGCCCGGCTGCGACGCTCAGCCCCTGCCCGAGCGAGCCCGTCGCGGCGTCGAAGAACGGGAACCCCTCCATCGGGTTGGGATGCCCCTCCAGCTCGCTGTCCCACTCCCTGAGCTGTGTGGCGTCGGCCACGGTGAGCTTGCGGCGGTTCTCGGGATCCTTCCCGACCGCCATCCCGAGCATGCACGCCGCCGCGTACACGATCGGCACCGCGTGGCCGGCCGAGAGCACCAGCCGGTCGCTGGTCGGGTAATCCGGGTAGTCCGGGCTCCACCGCATGGTGTGGAACATCAGCACGGTGACGATGTGGCCCAGGCTGGTCGCTGACGACGGGTGCCCGGACTCCGCGGCGGCGCACATTTCGAGGCTGAGACGGTCCAGCCTGATCGCCTGCGCGTTGACGGCTGCTTCAAATGACATCCAGTCGGTTCCTTTCGTAGCGGCCCATGCCGGAAACAATCCCAAAGCCCGGCGGGCACGCACATTCGCCCAGATTCGGCCCCACCCTTCACTCGCCCACGAGAGGGCTCATCGCCGCCGCCGGGGAGTATCTACCCCTGAACCCGCGCAGACAACCGGATCGCCCCCGCCGAGCCCCCGGGACGTGATATTTCCCGGCCCCGATGCCCCCACGCCACCGCTCGGCCACGGTACACTTGCCCGGCTATGCACGAAACCAAAGGGAGCGACCGCCATGAAGGTGATTTGTGACCGCGCCGCGCTGTTGGACGCCATCATTCTCGTATCCGGGGTCGTCGCCTCAAGAACCCCTCGACCGCAGCTGACCTGTGTCAAGCTCTCCACGGGGACCGTCGACGGCGCGGGCGAGCTCTCTCTCGCCGCCACCGACGCCGAGATCTCGCTCATTCTGCGGACGGCCAAGGTCGATATCGTCGAGCCTGGCGAGGTTCTCGTCCCCGCCGAAAAACTACGCCAGATCGTCGCCGCCGAGGACAACGAGCCCACACTCACCATCGAATCCGAGCAGGACATGTGCCACGTCCGTGGCGAGGACGCTCACTTCCGCCTGGTCGGGTACCCCGCCTCGGAGTTTCCCGCGATCCCGGACTTCCACGCCGTGGTGGCCGAGGGCAAGGCCAGGACCGTCCTGACCATCCAGTCCGGCCCGCTCGGCGAGATGATCGCCCGGACCATTTTCGCCACGGCCCGTGAAAACACGCGGTACGCGATCAACGGCGTGCTGCTCAACCGGGTGGGCAAGCGCATCGAGATGGTGGCGACGGACGGCCGACGCCTCGCGCTCAGCCGCGCAGACGCCACCTCCGCCGACGGCGGCGATGAGACCGTCTCGTGCATCATCCCCACCAAGGCTTTGAGCATGCTCCAGAAGCTGCTGGTCAGCGGCGACGAGAGAGTCACGATCGCGATCACCGACAACCAGATCCTGTTCGCGATCGGCGGCGATGGCGACGCACGGGCCGTGCTGGCCTCGAACCTGGTCGAGGGCACCTTCCCGCCCTACGAGGACGTCATCCCGAAGGACCAGGACAAAAAGGTCACGTTCGACCGCGATCTGCTCAACTCCGCGGTCCGAAGGGCGGCGCTCCTGACCAACGAAGAATCCCGTGGCGTGCGGATGAGCTTCCACGGCGAGGAAAAACGCGTCGAGCTCACCAGCCGCGCCCCGGAGATGGGCGAGGCGGACATCCAGATCGACGTGCGCGGCTACGACGGCGAGGACATCGAGATCGGGTTCAATCCGCATTTCATCACCGACGCGCTCAAGGTCATCACCGAGCCCGAGATCATCATGGAACTCAAGGCGCCCAACAAGCCGGGGCTGATGAAGTCCGGCGACGACTTCCTCTATGTGGTGATGCCCGTCAACCTGTAGCGCGCCGGGCCCGCGTGGACCGCAACGCCAGCACCTCGACGCTGAGCCGGGAGAATGCAGCCGGTATGGTTGGGGCTTCATGAATCCCAGCGCAGCGAGAGCGAACCAGTGCCTTCGTCGTGTGACGCGGCTGGCGATCACGTCGCTGGTCTGCCTTGTCGGCACAGGGGCCGCGCTGGCGCAGGTTCCGCCCGCGGAGCCCGACCCCACGCAGCCGGACTCCGTCTACGAGCACCGCGCCATTGCAGAGATCCTGCTCCTGCTGGCCCCGGACGCGCCCGGCGCCGAACC
>JADFOF010000172.1 GCA_022563015.1 Planctomycetota bacterium | reverse complement strand
CGACTATCCGGCTGGACCCGAAGCATGGCGCAAGGAATGTGACAGGACTGCAAAGCAAGCCGAAATGCTCTTGCGTGAACATTATTCTCCAAAGGAAGCTAATCAATTCAAACAGCTAACGTGGGAAGATTGGAAGGACCAACCTGGAATCGATTATGGGGACTCTGAAGAAAGCCAGCGCAGCGCACTCTTGTTGGTACGGGGTAAGTTCCTTTATCCCTACGCAACCGAGTGAGAACACAGCATCATGCCACTAGGTCTTTGTACTCCACATTCCCCGCAGTCAGTAGCTCTTTCATAGCGTCCCTGAAGATGTACGGATTGTCCCGATTGTTGAAGCGAAACTCGAACTCATCCAAGTAGGCCGGAAGATGCTTGATCGACACTTGATGGAATGCACCGATGATCGAGCGATTGAACAGGCTCCAAACGCCCTCGACGCTGTTGGTGTGAACGTCGCCGCGCACCCACTCGTCCTTAGCGTGATCGACCCGTTCGTGGCGGTTGCGATCCTTCAGCACAGTCTTGTAGGCCGCAGCCCCATCGGTGTACACCATCGCTCCCTTGGCGATGTTGGCCCGAACGAACTTACCGACCGTGCGCGTGCTTTCGGAATCATCTTCGGGATCAGTCGCCTTGAGTTGAATCTTGCCGTCCCGCTGAACTGCACCAATAACGAGCTTCTTATTCTCTGTGTACCGAGTCCCCTTACCGTGGACCTCTCCGCCGATGTATGTGCCGTCAATCTCTATGATGCCCTTGAGCAGTCCGTCTGGCGTCTCCAAGGCCTTTCGGATGCGATGGCACAGATACCACGCGGTCCGGTAGGCCACGTTCAGCGTCCGCTTCAACTGGTTGGCGCTGATGCCCTTCTTGGACTCCACGATCATGTAGACGGCAAGGAACCACTTCCAAAGCGGGAGCTTGGTGTCGTGCATCATCGTCCCCGCCGTAACGGAGAACTGATAGCGGCATGAATCGCAATCGAACTGACCACGATCATGGATTTGGGAGATACCCTCGCAGCATCCGCAGCGGGGGCATACTGGTCCGTCCGGCCACCGAAGGGTCTCAAGGTATGCCCGGCACTTTTCCTCCGACCTGAACTTCTCAATCAGCTTTACAAGGTTCATTTCGTATGTCTGAGCCATCTAAAAAGCCTCCACGAAAGAAGAAGCCAAAGCCCAAAGTGGACCTACCGGACGACGAGGCGATCCGTCGCTTGTTCCCTAAAAAGGTCGTTGACGGTGTGAATAAGGACATTGAGCATGAGCCGAAGCCTCGATCCACAGAAGGGTAGCACCGATGCAACCTTGTGTCAAGTGCATAATCACCACCTTGAACCGCACGCCACAGTGTGTGCATTTCGTTCGGGCCATGGGATTCACCTCGAGGCGAGCGACGCGGGATCGAACTCCGCGCCTGCGTCGAAGATCCTGACGCCGCTGCCGATACATAGAACACGTCGGCCCCCGTCGGGGCTGATCAGGAGGCGGTTGCCCCCGACATCGGGCAGGGTCATTAGTGACAGGGCGAGCCGGGTCTCCGGATCCCAGTCCCAGATCGTCAGATCGCCGCCCGACAGCGTGAAGATACGCCGGCCGTCGGCGCTGAAGGCCGCAGCTCCGGTGTAGGAGCCGACGCCAGCCGTTTCCAGCCGCGTGATCCACCGACCGGTCTTCACGTCGATGATCGCCCCGTTGGCACCCATGATCAGCCGTCCTTCCGGGCCGAAAGCCAGATCACCGTTCGTGCCGCTCAGGCGGCTGAACAGCTCGCCGGTGCGCACCTCCCAGATCGACGGCGCGCCGTCGACATCGTTGTTGGTGACCGCGATCAGGCGGCCGTCAGGCGAGAACCTGACCCCACCTTGTCCCGACAGGCCTCCGAAGAGCTCTGTGTCCGCCTTGAGCGCAATGGTGTGCAGCTTTTTGCCGGTGTTGGAGTCCCAGATCATAAGGGCATCGGACTGCCGGAAGGAGGCCACGCGTGAACCGTCGGGCGAGAAGGCGATCGACGCGGCCGAATAGAACCCGCGACCCTGCATGCGCGGGTTGCCGGACTGCACCGGCGCGCCCGGCGATGACCCCCCCGACACCTCGCTCCCCTCGAGCGTGCGCACTCGGTCACCCGTCGCCGCGTCCCACAGCGTGATGACGCTGTCCTGGCTGGCGATCGTGGCGACCAGGCCGCCATCCGGGCTGAAGTAGCCGAGCCAGGCATCTTCGCCGAGCGGGACCGGGTCGAGCGGCTCCCCCCTGTCAAGGTCCCATCGTTGGATCTGGTTTTCCGCGACCGCGTACAGCTCGCGACCGTCGGGGCTGAAGGCGACGGAGAGCTCGCCCGAGAATCCTCTGCCCAAGAACGAGTCCGGCAGAACCGTGTAGTCCTGGTCCCCGGAACCGAAGTTCCAGATGCTGCCCAGCGGGTCGTCGGGGCGCCTCCGCGAAAGGTTGATGATGACGATCTGGCGGCCGTCGGGGCTCGGGTAGACGCTGCCCGTGCCGACCCCTCGGAACGAGGAGATCTCGTTGCCGTCGGCGGCGCCCACGAGGTGGAGCAAGCGATCAGCCCGGTTCGCGCCGGGCGTCTCACGCTGGCTCGCACCGGGCATCGCGAAGAGCGATCGGCTGTCCGACGTGAACTGGGTGACATAGGTGAGGTCGGATCTGGTCCAAGCCTCAAAGCCGCTGTCGGTGTGCCAGGCGACGAGACCTGCTTGGGCGCGCCCCACGAGTATCCTCCCGTCGGGGCTGAAGACCGCCCTGGCGTCTGAACAGGGGATCACGACGGGTGCGCGGTCCCGCGCCACCAGGTTCCACACCGCGATGGCCGTCGTCTTGGTGAGGCGGTCCTCGAAAGGCATGGCAAGCTGTCGGCCGTCGTCGCTGAAGAACAACTTGCCGCTTTGCTCGCCCTGGTAGGGTTTCAGCGTCGCGATCGGATCGCCCCTGCGGGTGTCCCACAGCCTGACGACCTGGTCCGTCCCAGCGATCGCCAACAAGCTCCCCGACGGGTTGAGCGCAAACGCGCCGGCCTCGCCGCGGAGCAGCAGCCCGCGAGGCGAGTCGGCGGCGCCCCCGCGCGTCAGGACGATACCGTCGTCTGTGCGGAGCGCCATCATTACGAACGCTGCATCCCAAGTCAGATCCCTGATGTCGTCCGCCGTGCGGACCATGCGGCCCGTCTCGATCTCCCAGACCTGCACTCGGCCGTCGATCGACACAGCCATGAAGCGCTTTACCTCGCGGCTGAACGCATAAGGTCGGATGCCTTGCCGAACATTGCCGCGAGCGCGCGGCGGGTTGGGATCGTGGCCGGTCAGTGTCTGCAGCTTCCGGCCGGTGAGCAGATCCCAGACATGGAACAGGGCGCCGTCGGCCAGCGCGGCCAGGCACTGTGGCTGCCCCCGCTCTGTGCGGAACGCAACCGCCTGGACCTCTCCGCGGAGCCCGAGCTCGCGTCCGAACGAGCGCTGCGGCTGCATGCGTCGAAGCAGGAAGTACCACTCCCAGTTGCGGAGCTTGCTGAGGCTCTCGTCCTCTCGACACCGATCGAGCGCTTTGCGGGCCTCCTTCATGTCGTTGTTGGTGACCCACTCGTAGTTCGCTGCGATCAAGACACTCTGATATACCTCACGGTCGGCTCGAAGCTCCTCGATGTCGGCGCGCTGGGACTCCTCACCGCGGAGCATGAACTGGCGAACAGCGATGGTGGTGAGGCCGCCCAGAACGATGACCAGCGAGGCCGCCAGCGCCCCCGAGATCCGGAGCCGGCGGGCGCGTCGCTCTTGCTCGCGCTGGCGCAGGTCGTCGAACCGGTAGCCCAGAACACACGCCACGAAGCGGAGCTTCGCCATGCGCCGCAGATGGCGCAGCGGCGCCGCCCGGCTGGCCCGTACGTCCGCCGCCAGCGGCTCGACCTCCTCGATGGTTTCGTGCTGCCGCCCACGCTGGTCGACGACCGTGTGCCGGATCTCGCGCAGGGCCCGGGGGAAGGCGTCGGCCGGCTCGCCCTCAATCAGAAGCGCGAGGATCCGACCGTCCCGTCCCATCGCTCGGAAACGGACGACCTCCTTGTTCACCCACTCCGACTCGGGCGTCCGCGGCGAGCAGATCACAATCAGGAACCGCGACTCCTGGAGTGCCGTCTCGATCTCCCGGCTGAGATCGGCCGAGGCCGGAAGTTCGTCCTCGTCGCGGAAGACGCGCTTGATCCGTCCCGGCAGCCCGCGCTCGCGCATCATCTTCTTGGGCACGCGGTAGGTCTCGAGCGCGGCGTGCAACCACTTCGCCCATCGGCGGTCCGGCTCAACGTGTCGATAGCTGATGAAGGCGTCGTAACGGAATCCGGCGGGTTCGCGAGCACCGCTCGGCTCGGTCGTGGCCCCTCCCGACGAGAAGCTGAGGCCGCGAACCTGCGACACCGGATACCACTTCTCCCCGTCCATGCTGACGGGATCGTCCGGCCGGACCTTGCCGGACGCGGCCATCTGCTTCAGGCTCTTCGAGTCGAGGGGCCCAACGAGCTTGCCTTGAACCCGGATGTACCAGCGCTGAGCCATGGTAGTCGTGGGGGCGGCTTTACCCGGGCCGCGTGTCGAAACGCGGTCCCAGTATAACGGCCGGGCTCAGATATCCAGCCCCCAAGACACCGCTGCCGCCGGAGATCAGGCTCTGCCGGGGCGCAATCTTGGCTTCGAGTTGAGCAGATCTGTCACATCGCGCCGGCGGGCCGGTTGCTTAGGTTGGTAACGGATCGAAGGAAAGAGGAACTCACGCCGGAGTGATCAGCCTAGGTAGGGGCGCGGCTGTGCCTGGCTCGCGCGAGCCCGGTTCCTTACCTCAGACAAAACGAGCCAGCGGATGGCGTCTACGTTCAGGTGACGAACACCTCATCGAAGCTCCGCAGAGCTAGCCAGTCGTCGTTCTCCAGGCACATTACGCGGGCATCCGCGTATGCTCCTGGGGTGATCGTCCTCTTCACCGGCGTCTCGGCGATCGTCCCCTCGATCCTCCTCGTCTGGTTCTTTAAGTCCCGCGACATACACCCCGAGCCGTCGGGGGTCCTGTGGGCCACCTTCTGGCTGGGCGTGCTGAGCACCCTCCCGACCCTGGTCGTGGCCGTCCCCGTGGGCCTGGTGCTGGGTGCCGTGTTCAAGGACGCGCCGCTCCTCCTCGGCTGCAGCGAAGCGTTCTTCACCGCCGCTTTGCCCGAGGAACTGTTCAAGCTCTCGGTTTTGTGGCTCTACATTCGCCAGCACAAGGCCTTCGACGAGCCTATGGACGGGATCGTCTACGGCGCGGTGGCGGCGCTGGGGTTCGCAACCTTCGAGAACCTGCTCTACGCCAGCGCCGGTCTCCACGTTGTGATCCTGCGGGCCTTCACCGCCATACCCCTGCACGCCTGCTGCGGGGCGATCATGGGCTACTACGTGGGGCGGGCCAAGTTCCCGGCCAAGTCTCACACCCCGTCGCGCCCCTGGCTCAAGGCCTACTTGCTCCCGGTCCTAATCCACGGAATCTACGACGCGCCGCTGTTATGGATGAACCGCCTGGCAGGGCCCGACGGCACGGGGCTCGAAACCGTCGGCGCCGGAACCGCTCTGGGGCTCGTGCTCGGGATCGCGGTAACCCTCCTGACCCTGGTCGTCGGCGGGATCGGGTCGCTGCTGCTCGTCGGCAAGCTGCGCGCGGAGCAGCGCAAGCTGGCGGCCGAAGGGAAGTACGAGCCCGTCGCCGTGACCGACGCCGTCGACGGCACGCCCGCCCCGGCTCCGCCGGCGCCACCCCACGGCAGCGCGGCGGTCGGCGGCTATCTGATCGCGCTCGGCTTCGTGCTCGCCGGGGTCGGCGGCCTATTCCTCCTGGGTGGCCTGCTGGCGCTGGTCACGGGCGAGGTCAGCTCCGAGGAGGTGGCGGGCTTCTTCGTCGGCTGGGCGATCCTCGCCGGCCCCCCCCTCGCCCTCGGGCTGGGGTTGTTCGTGCTCGGGCTGCGCAAGCTGCCCTCGCCCCGCCAGCGCCACAGCCCCTACCGACCCGGGGGGGTTCGGGGGGGTTGACAGGGCTGGCCG
>JADFOF010000171.1 GCA_022563015.1 Planctomycetota bacterium | reverse complement strand
GTATCGAGGATCGGCTCGTGCTTGTCGAAGATCGGATCGAGGCTGGTGTTCTGGGCGATGCTCTTGAGCGTGATATGCGGGACTTCCTTGTATTGGAATCCCGGGTGCGGATCGACGCCGCCTGAGACCCCGTTGTCCGTGTCCTTGACCCGGTAGTGCTCGAACCTGGCCGTCATCAGCCGCTGGCGGGCGATGGCGACGGCCACGCGGCTGGTGTCGATGGTGATCCAGCGCCGGCCCCACTGCTCGGCGACGTACGCCGTCGTCCCACTGCCGCAGGTCGGATCGAGCACGAGATCGCCGGGGTCGGTGGTCATGAGCAGGCACCGTTCGATTACAAGTGGATGCGTCTGAACAACGTACCTCTTTTTGTCGGCGAATCCCGATGTCACCGTATCGTCCCATAGGTTGCTCAGGGGGTAGGCGGGAAAGTCTCTCAGAAATCGGACGAAGCGAAGTGTCGCGCCCAGGGACAGCAGGCGCTCAGTTCTTGCAAGACGCTCCAACCCGGGGTGATCAGTTTTAAACGTTCCTTTGCCCGGAGTAAATTGCCGCCCCTCGAACCTGTATTCTCGGACATCGGCGCCTTGTGATGGGCGCTGGCTTGTGAGATTGTCGTGAACGAAGACTCGGCACTCGTCGCCGTCTACCGGAAGGCGCGCAGCGTCTCCGTAGTTTTGACGCTCTCCGGAGCACGCTTGACCCCATGTATACTGGCTTGCGCCGGCGGCGCCCGCCTCTTTCTCACCATGCAGTTGGCGGTACTTGATTCGTCCGCGATCCCGCGCGTACCACAGCACAAAGTCGCAGACGCTCGCGAGCACGTCACCAGAGGCACTCGTCGTCTTCTTCACAGTGATCTGTCTGACGAAGTTGTCGCGCCCAAACGTGTCGTCAAGCAAGTCACGGATCAGGTGCACATTTTCATCACTGATCTGCACAAAGATGCTGCCCGTTTCGGCAATCAGTCCGTGCGCAACCTTTAGCCGATCGCGCAGATATGACAGATACGAGTGGATGCCCAAGTGCCAGGTGTCGCGGTAGGCCCGGACCATCTCCGGCTCGCGGGTCAGGTCCTCTTGCCTGTTCTTCACGTCCCGTTTGCCGACCTCCGGCTGAAAGTTGCTGGCGAACTTGATGCCGTAGGGCGGGTCGATGTAGATCATCTGGACCTTGCCCGCGAGGTTCTCACGCCGCGCCAGCGACGACATCACCTGCAGCGAGTCGCCCAGGATCAGGCGGTTGGTCCAGTCGATGTCGTGCTTGTAGAACTGGACGGCCTCGTAGTACTCCAGTTCGGGATCGGCAAAGAGCGAGCGCTCGACATCCTGCCGGGCCGCGACCCTGAGCATGGCCTGGGCGCTGACCCGCTCGTGGATGTGCAGGGCGACGGGATCGACCTCGAAGAAGCCGCGCTGGTGCTGCTCGCGCTTGTTGGCCCATTCCAGCCAGGGCTCGTGGGTCCGCAGGGCCTGGGCGAGGGTGGCTGCCTCGTCCTCGGTGAGGGGGCGGGTCGTGGCCGCGGCCAGCAGCTCGGGCAGAGCGTCGGGCGAGCCGGCCGGGATCGAACCGCAGCACCGGCGGGCGGTGCGGGCTGTAGTGGTACTCGGCCTTGGGGATGAAGGGGACGACCCCCTCGCCCGCGATCTTGGCGGGCGGGACGTTCTTTCGCCTTTCCCGCTTGTGGCGGTAGTCGGCGGTCTCAGGGGCTGATCCGCCCGCCCTGGGCCCCGCGGCCGTTCTTCCCGTCTTCTTGGCCACTCATACCTCCGCGGGCTCGAACCACACCGGGATGCTGTTCGTTGCGACAGTGTAACCCTTGTTTCAAGTCTCTGCCTGGAGGCTATTGTTGGTGCGTGATTGTGCGATTGGATTCCGAGGACCAGGACGGCCCAAACCATGTCGCATTCAACGGGACAATCAACGGCCGGCCATCCCTATCCACCGGACGTGTGGGTGGTGGTGAAGGCGTTGGCAGATGTGTTGGTCTTCGCTAGGCGGCTGCACCGGGACTGGTCTCGAACCGAGTCACGCTTCGACAGTTGGGGTTGGGCGGATGAGACGCTCGATGACCGTTTCTGGGAAGAGCCGGAGATAGCAGAGGGCGACTCGGTTGAGTCGATCAGATTGGCTCGGCGAGCGGCGATCCAGGAAATGCCACGCGAGCGGCGGATGTACGCCCAGGAATATGAGAAGCTGTACTGGTCCGTGCGCGATTGGAGGAACGCCATTGACCACGCCGTGGAGGTCCTGCCCCGGGTTGAGAAGTATGCGGATGACCCCAAAGATCCGCCCATCAAACGATGGACGACTTGCGTCCGTCGTGAATTGCGTGTTCTAGCCGGGTTCATTCATCGCGACACGCGGGGCGATCTGCCGCTCTTGGGCGAGGGCGTTCCGTCAGAGTTTGCTGAGTGCATTGAGGAGATCAGGAACCGGCTTGAGGAGTTGAAGGCGATTGAATCGACCGATCTGTTGGAGGCGGAGGCAAGCCCGCCTGTAGCCGATTCAGTCGAGGACCTGAACGGGAGTGCACGCGCCGACACCTCCGATTCAAAGCCCTCGAAGGACGGTCTTGACTCTGAAAAGGCGGCTGCCGAAACGTCCCAACCCACCGCCTCGTCCCCAAGCGAGAACGACAAACCGCTTGGCAGAAAACCCAGACGATCGCCCCAGAATGAGACGAAGCCGGTGTTTCCGATCGAAGCCGCAAAGATCTTCGGTATGGAAAGGCGAACATTCCTGGCGGCGATTGACCGGGGCTCATATGCGGCCCGGTGGATCAGTGACAAGAAACTGTGCCTGGATCTGGATGAAGTCGATCGCGCTAATCCGGAAGCGGCAAAAAGGCTCGATCCCACCAGTCCCGTTGACTGACTGGACCCATTTGAGGTCCATGATTGTGCGTTTTTTCGTACACTACCGCGCATCACCGAGCGCTACCGAACACTACCGAGCGCAAACCGGAGGCGCTCGCGAGACGCACGGTGCCTTTGCTCGTACTTTCGTGTGAAGCACGCAGGATGCGGCTGAGCGCTGCGGCGTGCGGATTCGAGCACAGGACAAACGCTCATGAAAACAAGCACAGCACCAAGTCAAGCATCCAGGGACCCCAACCGGCTTCTGAGCATACGTGAGGCGGCAGAGTTCCTGGGCATTTCGGACCGCCTCTTATGGACGCTCGCCGACAACCGGGAAGTCCCGTCGCTCAGAATCGGGCGTCGCAGGCTGTTCCGCAGGGCGGCGCTGATTCGGTGGATCGCCGAGCGAGAGAACGATGAGGCCGACGAATGAGCACCCTCCAAAACGCCACCGCCCGCGCTGGAACGCGGGCGGAGGGCAACAAATCATTCAATGCACCTGATCATAGCGGTCTGCTCGATGAGGCACTGGCCTGTGCGGAACGTGGCTGGCCGGTCCTCCCGGTGCATTGCCCCATTGGGGGCAAAGAACTTCCCCGTTGCTCCTGCATCAGTGCCGACTGCCGCAGCATTGGCAAACACCCGCGAACCGCTCACGGGCTCAAGGACGCGTCCACAGACGCAGACCAGATTCGACGGTGGTGGCAAGCGTGGCCGAAGGCCAACATCGGAATCGTCACCGGGGCAGATTCCGGGCTTGTCGTGTTGGACATCGATCCGCGGAATGGCGGAGATCGGTCTTTCGCGGAACTGGAGTCGGAGCACGGTGAGCTTCCGCCAACGGTCGAGTCGCAGACAGGCGGAGGCGGGCGACATTTACTCTTCCGACATCCCGGGGGCCGGGTCAAGAGCCACTCAATCATTGACGGAATCGACGTGAAAGCCGACGGCGGCTACATCGTCGCGCCGCCTTCGATGCACGCGAGTGGCCAGCGCTACGTGTGGACCCCAACGCGTGATCCCAACGTGATGGACATTGCCGAAGCCCCCTCGTGGCTTCTGGCGATGCTCGGATCGGACGCGGCGGCCTCATCACGCCACAAGACCGCGATATCAGTTGGCTCGATTCCAAAGGGATCGCGAAATGAGACTCTCGCCAGCTTGGCGGGCTCGATGCGCCGGCCTGGGATGCAGCCGGAGGCGATTGAGGCCGCACTGCTCGAAGAGAACAGACTCAGGTGCCAGCCGCCCCTCCCGGATGATGAAGTCAGACGAATCGCGGCAAGCATCAGCACGTACGCCCCGCATCAGCGGGACTCCGCCGCCCGCTCTTCCAAGTCAATCGGGCCTGGCCGAGCGGCGATTCGTCGGTTCTCAGACATCCAGCCGCAAGAACTCCGGTGGCTCTGGCCAGGTCGAATCCCAGCGGGCAAGATGACCCTGATCGTGGGCGATCCCGGTCTCGGAAAGAGCCTGTTCACCCTGGACGTGGCGGCACGGGTAAGCACAGGGGCCGAATGGCCGGACGGCTCGGGAGCCGCCGAAAAGGGCGGCGTGATCCTCGTCGGCGCGGAAGACGATCCGGCAGACACTATCCGCCCGAGACTGGACGCCGCAGGGGCGAGTTCTGCCAACATCTTGACCCTGGACGGGCGTCGGGGCGTGAACGGCATCGTGCCCTGGAGTCTCGAAGATCTCGACGTACTCGAGGACGCAGTGGATCGGGTGGAAGACTGCCGACTCATCGTGATCGACCCCATCAGCGCGTACTTCGCGGGGACGGACACGCATAACAACGCGAGCGTCCGGGGCGTCTTGGCCCCGGTGGCAGCTCTGGCATTGCGGCGAGGCGTAGCCATTCTGCTCGTCTCACATTTGAACAAGTCAAATGAGCAGAGAGCCATCCACCGTTCCTCGGGCTCTGTGGCGCTCCCGGCCGCAGCCCGGGCCGTCTTCGTTGTCGCGCAGGATCCAGGCGACGCCGATCTGAGGCTACTGCTGCCTCTGAAATCGAATCTCGCGCGCGAGGAACCGGGACTTGGCTTTCGGATCGAGAAGACCGAAGGAGCCAATGTACCCCGCATCAGATGGTGCGGCCCGACCGACAGGGTGGCCGACGAGGTGCTGAGCTGGAGGCCAGTTTCGGAGGACCGGTCGCGGCTTGACGAAGCGGTCGAGTGGCTGGAAGAACTACTCGCCGAGGGCCCAGTCGGCGCGAAAGAGATCGAAGCGCGGGCGAAGGCGGCGCGGATCGCTCGCCGCACTCTGGATCGGGCGAAAGCGAAACTGAAGATCCAGTGCCGTACCGACGGATTCCAGGGGCCGTCGCTCTGGCAATTGCCGGCAGACCAGGATTCGCCAAACTCCACCGGAGGCGCCCTGCCTGAAAAGTTGGCGCACACTGGATAAGCGTGGCGCAATCTGCGACTCTCGTTCGGGGCGAGGATTGAGTCGTCGTAGCTTGGGGCGGGGGCGAATCGAGTCCAATGAGGCCTACCGACCAGACAAAGAACCGGCGGGTACATCTGGCGGGCGGGTCTTCGAGAAGTTTTAAGCAAGCACTTGCGCCAGCCTGCACCTTGTGGAATAATGTAGCAGTGCACGCAAGAGAAGGAACGGTGACACATGGCCAGTATCAGCAATGACGGAAACGGGTCGAAGCGGCTGCAGTTCTTCGACGGGAAGAATCGAAAGACAGTGCGCCTCGGGAAGATGTCCAAACGGAATGCGGAGAGCGTGCGTGCGAAGATTGAGGCGATCTTGGCGGGAAACCTGACCGGCTCTCTGGACCCTGAGACGGCCCGCTGGGTGGCGCAGATTGAGGACGGGCTGCACGCCAAGCTGGCCCGCGTCGGGCTTGTGACGCCGCGTGAGCGTGTCCTGGCGACGCTTGGGCAACTCATGGACGAGTTCTTCGCGAACCTGGATGTCAAAGCAGGAACGGTCACAACCTACGAGCAGACGCGGGCGAGGCTGGAGGACCACTTCTGCCGCGAGTGCCTGCTCTCGGACATCTCCGCACTCGACGCGGACCGATGGCGGGCGTCGATGCAGGACGATGGCCTGGCGTCGGCGACAATCAGCAAGCGAGTGAAGACGGCCCGGCAGATGTTCCGGCGGGGTGTCCGCTGGGGCATGGCAGAGCTGAACCCCTTCGACGGCGTCAAGGCGGGCGCGCAGACCAACCGGAGCCGAATGCGGTTCGTAACGCAGGACGAGGCTGAGCGC
>JADFOF010000170.1 GCA_022563015.1 Planctomycetota bacterium | reverse complement strand
GGAGCGAATCGCGCGCCGCCCGGGCGCTCAGGCCGGAAGTAAACGACTCTACCGCTGGCACCAGGACGGCAAGAAGCGCGACGGTTCGCAGCTGTGCGCGGGCGGCGTCGGTGGCGCCCGGGTCGGCCGCGAGCGCCAGCGCGCTCTCGAACCGCGCGATGAGGGCGTCCGCAGCCTCGTCGCCCAGCCACCGCCGATCGAGCGCGAGGCACAGGCCGGCCTCACGCACCTGGGCGCGCACTGCGTCGATGGACCGGCGATAGGCGGGCCAACGTTCAAGCTCGATCAGCCGTGACTCGAGCGCTCGCAGCGCCTGAATCGCCGCCGGGCTGAGCGATTCCTCGCGCTCCCACCGGGCGAGCTCGGCGTCGAGCCTTGGTTGGTCGGCCGGCGTCTCCGGGGTCCATGCGATCTGATCCGGCATCGTCGAGGCCGACCGCGTGCACGCCGCAAAGACGTTGCGCAACATGCGGTCCAGCCCGGGGCCGAGCACGGGGATGTCGGCTGCGGCGTGCATCGCCTGGGCTCGGACGATCTCGGGAGTGTGCGCGTCCGCTGTTTCGAGAAACGCGTCGATGCGATGCAGACGCCGCGCGATCCGCCGTGCCGCGACGATGCGGTCCGACCCGTTCGCCCCGGCGTATTCGCCCTGCGTGAGCATCGCCGAGGCGAGTCGGCGCACCGCGATCCGCGCCGCGGCGGCGCTCGAGATCTCCCCGGCGTGGCGCCCATCGGCGATGTCATTGGCCTGGTCGGTGAGTGTCGCCGCAAGCGCGAGCGCCGCCTGCCCCGTGCCGGGCTCGGGCGCGCCGGTGCCGAAGTCGAGCAGTTGCGACCCGGCGGCGGTCGCGCTCAGCCCCAGCACCGCAGCCACGCACCGGCCCACCAACCGGCTACGCACGTTCGAGTGCATCGGCATAGACCTTCTCCAGTTCCTGGACCATCGTCTCCGCGCTATAGATGTTGCGGCACATGGCCTGTCCGTGTTTCGCCATCACTTCCCGTTCGTCGCGGTGTTGGGCCGCCCAGCGGATGGCGTCGCCCAGCCTCTGTGTGTCGCCGGGCGGCACGAGTCGGCCCGTGACCATGTCCTGACAGACCTCGCCCGTGCCGTCCACTTCGTACGCGATCGGGCAGACGCCGCACAAGAGCGCCTGCACCACCGTGCGCGGCAGCCCCTCGCGATAGCTCGGGTGAACCAGGATGTCCATGGCCGCGATCATGTCCGGCACCCGCTCGGGCGGGACGAGTCCGGTTGTGATGACCTGCTTTTCAAGGCCGAGTGACGAAACACGCCCGAGCAGGCGGTCCTTCCACCACCCGTCGCCGACCCAGAGGAGTTTCCAATGGGGATTGGCGCGCAGGTCGTCGCCGAGCGCGTCGAGGAGATCGTCGTGCCCCTTGAGTTCCGCGAGCCGTGCCACGGTGCCGATGACGAAGTCGTGCTCATCGAGGTTCAGTTCGCGTCGAATGCGAGCGCGGTTCTCGGGTGCTGTCGCGTTCAGGAATGGTTCGGTCTCGATGCCGCTGCGGACGGTGGTGTACTGGCGGGGCTCGCCGATGTTTCGGGCGAGATATTGCGAGGTCATGGCGTCGGCGACCGAGACGATGGTGTGGCAGCGACGGGCCGCGAAGCGTTCGGAGATGACATAGACAAGATTCGTGAGCCGCGACTGATACCTGTGGAATGGCGGGCCGTGGATCGTGTGGATGATTGCGGGGCGTCCTGTTTTCGAGCGTGTGCAGACACGCCACGCCGCCGCCCGACCGATGATGCCGGCCTTGGACGAGTGCGTGTGCACGATGTCCGGCTTGAGTGTTCGCATGAGCCTCTTGAGTTGGAAGTAGCATCGGACGTCCGCGACGGGGTTGATCGCACGAATCAGACTCGGCACGACATGCGTGGTGATCCTCGATTCTTTCAGAGCCCCTTCCAACAGAGCCCCCTGCGCAAGCAGAGGGTCCTCTGTATTCCGATCCCCCTGCGCAAGCAGGGGATCCTCTTCACGCGAACCAGTTGCATGCTCGGCACCCCCAGCTTGCGCTGGGGGCTCTGTTCTTGTTGTCTCGCCGCCAACACAAAACGCCTCGACCCGCTCCAGCAACGACCCCTCAGGCCCATAGATCGGTCCGAACGCAAGATGCACGTCATGTCCCAGCCTCGCCTGCCCCTCGCACGACAGGACGGTGTTCTCCTGCGAGCCGCCGAGGATCAGCCGGGTTGAGACGTGCAAGATGCGCATCACACCAGCGCCACACAACTCAGGCACAACACGTTGGACGCACCGTGAGTCGTCACAGTTTCGCCTCCGCGGATTCGGCGCGCACCGGTGGATATCGGATCCACTCCAGGCACAGCCCCTGCGCCGGCAGCGTTGGTCCCGCGTTACGCCGATCCTTGCTCTCGATCGCTGCTGACACGTCGTCGGGCGTCATCTTGCCGCGCCCGACCTCGACAAGGGTTCCCGCGATGATCCGCACCATGTTGTACAGGAATCCGTTCCCTGAAATCTCGATCCGCACCCGCCGAGCCCACTCTCCCCCTTCGTCGCTCCGTCGCTGGGTCGCTTCGTCGCTGATTTTCTCCTCGCTGATGCCCACTCCATGCACCGTCCGCACGGTCGATTGCCTGCCGTGCCCGGCTGCTGCGAAGGCTGCGAAGTCGTGCTCGCCCACAAGCCGCGCCGCAGCCTCGCGCATGTGATCGACGTTCAGTTCCGTCCACACCTGCTGCACCAGCCGCCGATCCCACAGCGGCCGCGTCGTCGAAACGTGCAGCGTGTACGAGTACCCCTTGCTCGTGCAATCAGCGATCGGGTTGAAATCATCGCTGACCATCTCGGCACTCAGCACCTGCACGTCGTCGGGGAGCTTGCCGTTGATGGCGCGAACGAGCCGGTCGAGACCGCGCGCTATGGGCCAGCCTGTGTGGGAGGGGGCGGGGATTATGGCGGTATCCGTTTCAGTGGATTCTGTGGTTTCTGCGTTGGCCGGACCCCTCGCTTCCGCGAGGGGCTCTGTTGGCGAGCAGGTGAAGGCTGCGACCTGCCCGCGCGCGTGGACGCCCGCGTCCGTTCGGCTGGCGCCCATCAGTTCGATCCGCTCGCGCACGACCCGGCGCACCGCACGCTCGACGATCGCCTGGACGGTCCGCAGCGCCACCCGGCCGGGAACGACCGGCTCCAGCCCCTCGGTCGCCGCCACCTCGTAGGCGCGGCGCGACGCCTCGGCCTCGTCCGGCATCGGCGGCTCCTGCTTCTGCCACCCGTGAAACCCGGTCCCGTCATACGCGATGGTGAGCTTATAGCGCGGCACGGCGAACGATAGGTCGCGGGCGATCGGGGTCCGGCCACGCCGTCACCGTCCCGCGCTTCGCTCGAAGTCGCGCCCATCCCGCCCGTCAAGAACGCCGTGAATCAAAGCCGGGATGGTTCACTCCGGGCGCTTTGCGTCGCCGAAGCCCTTGACGACGGTCGGCTTGGGGCCCTGTGGTTTGCCTTTGCGCCGTGCAGGTTTTTCGTCGTCATAGGGGGCCATCCTGGCCGCAATACGCCACCATCCCAGCGCGCCCAGCGTGCCGACAATCAGCACGAGCGGGATGACAACGTACTCGATCGGCACAGCGAAATGATAGGTCGCGCACGAGCCCGCACCGCCGATGAGCCCGTGATCCGACCGAAACACGCTGCGCCCGGGCGCACCATCGCGCCAGCCGTCAGGGTTTGGCCACCTCACGCAGGTGTTACAGCCGTGTGCGCGGGCACGAGCAATGTGCCGGGACCGTGGCGGCGAGGCGCCATTGAGCGCACCCTTTTGAAAGAGCCGGCAGGTGTGCGGGCACGTGGAACGTGCACCATCAGCACCCCTCTCCGCATGCCCCGACCACGACCAGCGACACAAGCGCGGCCGATCCCCTCACCCGAATCCCCCTTTCCCCCCGACGTAGCGGAAACGCGGCGACGGGGGTTTTTCACGCGCAGGATCTGCCGTGCGTGAACTTTTCGGGAATTGGACGCAGAATTGGTTTGCATCATGTTCGGTGAGTCGATACGCTGTTTACAGCGGGCTCGTATGGGCGCACAGGAGGCTCCAGGTGGCTCAGAACTCATCCATCGAGTGGACGGATTCGACGTGGAACCCGGTGGCCGGGTGTACAGCGGTCTCGCCGGGTTGCCTGAACTGCTACGCGGCCCGCATGGCGCTTCGCCTGCAGACGATGTCGAACGGGACGGGTCAGAAATACCGGGGAACCGCGCGGCGGGCGCGCGATGGGCGCCCGGTGTTCTCGGGGAAGATCTATCTCGATTTCGACGCGCTCGATGTGCCCCGGCGGTGGCGTCTGCCTCGCACTATCTTCGTCAACTCGATGAGCGACCTGTTCCATGAGGGCGTGCCGCTGTCGTTCATCCGCGACGTGTTCAAGGTGATGGAGGATTGTCCACGGCACGTCTTTCAGATCCTCACGAAGCGCCCCGAGCGGACGCTCGAACTCGCGGATGAGCTGCCGTGGCCCGACAACGTGTGGATGGGCACGAGCGTCGAGTCGCGCGACTACTACGAGCGGATCCGCGTTTTGCGGCGCGTGCCGGCCAAGGTACGGTTCCTGTCGTGCGAGCCGCTGCTCGGCCCACTGGCCCGGATTCCGTTGAAAGGAATTCACTGGGTCATCGTGGGCGGCGAGTCCGGCCCCGGGTCGCGCCCGATGCAGGGCTCGTGGGTTCTCGACATAAAGGGGCAGTGTGAAACCAAAGGCGTTCCATTTTTCTTCAAGCAGTGGGGCGGGACCAACAAGAAGCAGTCCGGGAGGACTCTACTCGGGCAGACTTGGGACGATCTGCCTGCGGATTCTGTGAATGTCAAAGCGACCATCTGACGACTACTGGGACAAGTACACGAATCTTCAGGCGTTCAAGCACGAACTCTTGCGACGATATCTCAATGCGTGGTTTCCAATTCTCGCCAACCGCTCCAAACGAATTCTGTACGTCGAGACCCATGCGGGAAAAGGGAGACATGCGGGCGGGCAAGCAGGGTCCCCCATAGTGGCTTTGACAACACTACTTGAGCATTCTCACATCGCCCAAATACTCGAATCCACCGAGGTCGAGTTCACTTTCATGGAGGAAAAAGGAGAGGACGCAGAGTTGCTCAGAAAGGAAGTCCGTAGTTTCGGCGAACTTCCGAAGGGCGTCAGGGTTCGCATTGTTGATCAGGATTATCAGGTGAAACTTACGGATCAGTTGAACGAGATGAGACAAAGTGGCGAGAGGAGTTCTCCGGCGTTTGTATTCGTTGATCCATTCAGCTTCATGTTCAACAGCACGCTACTTGCCGACTTCATGACTCAAGACCGATGCGAGATCCTGCTGAACTTCATGTGGGAGAACATGCGACAAGCACTAGCCAACCCTGCACATCGTACCAACATGACAGAGTTGTTTGGTGAGGGTAATTGGGAAGATCTGCCCAATATCTCAGACGAAAAGAGCAGATGCGATGAGGCGATCGAACGATTGCGCATCCGCTTAGGGACTCCATATTCCAGATTACTGCGCTTTTACGGATTCTCAAGATCAATCAAGTACGTACTGGCGCATTTTACGAAGAGTGATGTTGGTTTCGAGAAAATGAACGAGGCAATGTGGGCGATTGATCCGTGTGGTACTTTTTCCGTGAGCGCCCGAGAAGATCCTCGAAAGGACTGGATCTTCGAGCCGAAGGCAACACTGGAACCACTGAAGCTGGCACTGACTCGGCAATTCTCGGGAAAAACGGTGCGCTACGAACGGCTGTGGCGGGTCGCCCGCGAGGTATACCTCAAGACACACTGCCGCCAAGCAGTTCTTGAACTGTTGCAAGAGGGGGAGTGCCAACTGCCCGCCGCATCGAGATTGATTGTCAAGACAAACCCTCTGATCCGATTCAACTAATCCGATTCACCCCACCCTAAAGCTCCACGATCTCCATGCTCGCGTTGTGCTTTGGCTCGACGGTCGGGTGGGTGACCTGGGTTGTGAAGACTTTGAGCGAGGCGTGGGTTCGGGCCATCTGGGCGCGGGTGTTGGCGGGGTTGAACAGGCGCGTTCTCGGGCGGGCGATGGT
>JADFOF010000169.1 GCA_022563015.1 Planctomycetota bacterium | reverse complement strand
TAGCCTGGCCGGGCCGAACGCGGGCCGTTCGGATGCCTTCCTGGCGCGCTACGAGATCGACTCGTGCTACGCCGACTGCGACCAGTCCGGCACCCTCGACATCTTCGACTTCCTCTGCTTCCAGAACGCATTCACGCTGGGCGACCCTTATGCGTGCGACTGCGATCCCGACCCGATCTGCGACATCTTCGACTTCCTGTGTTTTCAGAACGCATATGTGTTGGGCTGTCCCTGAGCACACCAGTCGAATGCCCCGGTTTGACCGGAGACAGTGACCTGACAAGATAAGCGACGCCTCGGGTGCCGCGGCGCGTAGGATCCGAGATGTCAGCGGCGACGCCATTCCTGGTCGGGGTCGTCCTGGTGGTTCTCGGGCTTGGAGTGTCGGTGTGGGGGTTCTTGGTCAAAGGACGGTCCAGGCGGCGAATGCGGTGTCCCGGGTGCTGGTACAGCCTGGTCGGCACACCGGCGCAGGGGACGAAACGCATCTGTCCCGAGTGCGGGCACGCCATCGAGGGGTCGAGGCCTCTCTACCGCACGAGACGGCATTGGCGAGTGGTGTTCCTTGGGCTGACGCTTGTGCTGGGCGGCCTGGCGCTGGGATCGATCGCGATGGCAAGCGGCAAGCCCTGGCAACGCTCCGTCCCCGCCTCGATTCTGATCTTCCTGGTTGATCCGGATGATGTCGGCAGCGGCGTCGCCGACGCGACCTGGGACGAGCTTCGAACGCGCGCCACGTACGACCAGCTGTCTGCCTGGCAGCGACGAAGACTCGCCAATGCGATTGCGGGAACTCTGAACGAGCGCGACGTGCCCTGCCGACTCGCGGCCCTGGAGATGCTCGATGATCTCAATCCTCCTCGTTCCGTCGTGCTCTCGGGCGTGTTGGCGGGGCTGCTTGCCGACGGCCCCACGGCACGTCCGCCGTCAGCTGAAGATATTGCGCGAACCGAGGTGGGAGACGTGGTCTGGCACTATGGCCACATCCCATGTCTTGAGCCGGAGCGTGTCCGGCATGACGATCTCGTCGTTCGGCTCCTGGGGCGCGTGGGTACCTCGGAGGATGTGTCGGTGCTGGAAAGTGTTTTGCAGGGCCGTGGATGGGTACGACAGCACCCGGCAGCGATGTGGGCGCTCGCCGATCTGAATGACCCGAGTGCTGTCGGGGTGGTGTGCGATATTCCCCTGGATGAACAGCCCTGGCCTGAGATTGTGGTTGCGGTCGCGCTGTTCGGTGATCGAGGCGGAGAAAGGGCGGAGCAATTCATGGCTGACATCCGTGCGCATGTTGATCCGAAATCGTACCCCTTTATTGACGCGTGTTCTGACGCGGTCACAGGCAAGAGTTCTCATGTGTCAATCGCGCTCAGTGAAGTGATCGGACAGGATACACCTCGCAGGTCGCACTTTTTTGCATCCTCCGCACTCATGAAGCTTGGCGCAGATGCAGAACCGGCGGTGCCGATACTCATCGAATTGCTCAATTCCGAGCTGTTCGGGAGACGACTATGGGCCGCGGCGGTGCTCGCCAGTATCGGTCCCGGGGCCAGAGAATCGCTCCCAGATCTTGAGAGATTGTCCAAAGATGAAGACCTGGGTGTCTCAGGGACCGCGCTCTGGGCCATTGACCGGATCCGCCGCCCGGATTGAACGGAGGACAGGCAGAACTCATCGTGAGGCCTCGTCCTCGGGCGGGTTCCTGAGCGAAGGGGGGGGTGGGAGCACTCCCTTCCGGTCGTGCCCCGTTGCGCCCTGCGAAATCAGGCGGTCTCACCGCTCAATGCAACGAAAGTCGAACATCGACTTTGCCCGCGTGCGTAGGATCCGAGATGTCAGCGGCGACGCCATTCTTGGTTGGAATCGGCCTGATCGTTCTCGGCCTTGGCGTGTCGCTGTGGGGTTTCGCTATCCGAGGACGGTCCAGGCGGCGAGCGCGGTGCCCCAGGTGCTGGTACAGCCTGGTCGGCACGCCGGCGCAGGGGACGAAACGCGTCTGTCCCGAGTGCGGGCACGCCATCGAGGGAACGCGGCGTCTCTATCGCACGAGACGACATTGGCGGGCGGTGTTCCTTGGCCTGACGTGTGTGCTGAGCGGCCTGGCGCTCGGATCAATCGCCAAGGCAAGCGGCAAGCCCTGGCAACGCTCCGTCCCGGCAACGATTCTGGTCTTCCTGGTGGATCCTGATGATGTGGGCAGCGGACTCGCGCACGCGACCTGGGACGAGCTTCGGACGCGCGCCGCGTACGACCAGCTGGCCGCCTGGCAGCGACGAAGACTCGCCAATGCGATTGCGGGAACTCTGAACGACCGCGACGTGCCCTCGCGGCTCGCGGCGCTGGAGATGCTCGATGATCTCAATCCTGGCCGCTCCGCCATCCTCGCTGGCGTGTTGGGCGGGTTTATTGAAGACGGTCCTACGCCAGGTCCACCACCAGTTAGAGCCGTTGAGGGAGAGACGATCACGATCAGCAGCCATCCTCCCAGACCGGAGCATGTCCGGCATGATGATCTGGTCGTTCGTCTCCTGGGGCGCGTGGGTGCCTCGGCGGATGTGTCGGTGCTGGAAGGTGTTTTGCAAGCGCGAGGATGGACACGACAGCGCTCCGAAGCGCTGTGGGCGCTCGCGGTTCTGAATGATCCGAGTGCTGTCGAGGCGATGTGTGATATTCCCTTGGATAGACAGCCCTGGACTGAAGTTGTGCTTGCTGTCGCGCTGTTCGGTGATCGAGCCGGAGAGCGGGGTGAACAACTTATGGTCGAGGCCCGCGCGCGGATGTTTCCCAGATCGTATCCTTATCTTGATGCATGTTCGAACGCTATCAACGGCCGGAGTTCCCATGTCTCAATTGCGCTCAGTGAAGTGTTGAGACAAGATGTCCATGTTCTGTCGCACCATTATGCAAGCGAAGCACTCAGGAAGCTTGGCGCACAAGCAGAACCGGCGGTGCCGACACTCATCGAGATGCTCAATTCCGAGTTGGCGTGGAGACGACGCTCGGCCGCGGCTGTGCTCGGCTCTATTGGACCCGGGGCCAGACAAGCGCTCCCGGATCTCGAGAGACTGGCCGACGATGAAGATCGATATGTTTCGAGGACCGCTCTCTGGGCCATTGACCGGATCCGCCGCCCGGATTGAACTGGGGGCAGGCAGAACTCATCGTGAGGCCTCGTCCTCGGGCGGGTCCGTGAGGCGAAGGGGGGTTGGGAGCACTCCCTTCCGGTCGTGCCTCGTTGCGATCTGCGGAAGCGGGAGGTTTCTTCGCACGATGCGCGCATCGCGTACACGACCCACGACTTCCGTCGTGGGCTCGGCTTTGGGCATCGACCATGTGCATGCACGCGGCGTCAGAAGGGCGGGAGGTCGCGGTCCGGGCCGCCGCCGTCGCGGAAGTCGCCGGGCGCGGCTGCCGGTCGGCCCACCCCGGCGCCCGCGGTGTCGCTGTAGGACGACCCGTAGCCGTCGTGCGCGGGCGTGTAGTTCTTGAAGCGCGTGGTCTTGTCGTCCCAGGTGAGCCTGAGGAGCCCGGTCGGGCCGTTGCGCTGCTTGGCGATGATGAGCTCGGCCGTGTTGAGCTTGTCGCGGTTGCCCTCGTCGAAGTCGGGGTGGGTGGGATCCCAGGCGTGCTCGCCGCGGTGGTAGTACGACTCGCGGTGCAGGAGCATGACCACGTCGGCGTCCTGCTCGATCGAGCCGGACTCGCGCAGGTCGCTCATGCGCGGGCGGTTGCCCTCGCGGTTCTCGGCCCCACGGTTGAGCTGCGAGAGGCAGACCACGGGGATGTTCAGCTCGCGTGCCAGGGCCTTGATGCCGCGGCTGATCGCCGACACCTCGACCTGTCGGCTCTCGCGCGCGACCGCCGGGGCGGTGAGCAGCTGCAGGTAGTCGACCATGATCACCTTGACGTGGTGCTGTGCGACCATGCGCCTGGCCCGGGCCCGGAGCGTGAGGATCGTCATGCCCGGCGTGTCATCGACGTAGATCGGGGCTTCGCTCAACTCGCTGGCCCTGGTCATGATCTCGCTGAACTCGTTGTCGCTCAGCGAACCGGTGCGCATCCGGTGCGAGTCGATGCCCGAGTACGCGCTGAGCAGGCGCTGGGTCACCGCGCCCTTGGACATCTCGAGGCTGAACACGCCCACCGGCACGTGTGCAGCCTTGGCGGCCTGGACGAACGGCGTGCGCCCGCCGAACGCGATCTGCTCGGCCATGTTCAGCGCCAGCGCCGTCTTGCCCATCGACGGGCGGGCGGCGACGATGATCATCTCGCCCGGCTGCAGCCCCGAGAGCAGATCGTCCAGATCGTCAAACCCGGTCGCGAGCCCGGTGATGCCCTTGCCCTCGGCGGCGTCGAGCCGATCCAGCTCGATCTGAAGAAGATCCGCGAGTTTCTGCGGGTCGGACTTGGCATCGTCCTGCGCGATCTCGAAGATCGAGGCCTCGGCACGATCGAGCACCTCGCCGGCGCCCTCCGGCCCGTCGCCCGAGGAATGGAACGCCTCGTAGAGCATCTGCCCGGCGGCGTCGATGAGGCGGCGGAGCTTGGCCTTCTCCGACACGATCCGCGCGTAATACGGCGCGTTGACCGACGCGGGCACCTGCTCGGCGAGCTGGACCAGATACTCGGCCCCGCCCGCATCGTCGAACTGCCCCCGCGAACGCAGCACATCGGCGATCTGCACCAGGTCGCCCTGCTCGTGCCGCTCGAAGATCGTGATGATCGCCGAAAAGATCGCGCCGTGACGGACGAGATAGAAATCCTCCGCCCTGCTCACCAGCGGCAGCACGTCGCCGATCACCTTCGGGTCCAGGATCATGGACCCGAGCAGCGACATCTCGGCCTCGGGCGAATGAGGTGGGAGCAGGTCGAACAGATGGCCAACATCAACCGCGGGGCGCGAGCGGTCTTGGCGCGAACGGGATGGCGGCGTGTCCAGCGTGCTCATGGCAATGATCCTCCCACACAGCACCATGCGTGCGGCGCATGACAAGGCTATCCGCTCCGACTCCGCCGCGATCCGGAATCGCTCGCGCGAACGGGGCGTGTGGACAAGATGGCGGATGGTGTCGTGTACGGGGGAAGAAATCGCCCGCGATATGCGCGATCCGGCTGAAGCGACAGGCCGAAATCGCAGATAGGAGGAGAGAGGGTGCGGACCCTCACGGCTGGGGTCCCTGGGCGTTATCCGTCGGCGAAGTCGCAGCCGGAACTGCCGGCCGACCCCTCACCGCGCCGAACGCCTGAATGTGATCAACATGCGCGCCAGTTGCAGCGCGCCGATCGGGCGAAAGCCCATCCGGCGGCGGGCCGCCCCGAGCCGGTACATGGTCTCCCAGTGACGGCACATGATCGAGATCGCCCAGGCGAGCGAGCGGTCCGGGTCGTAGAGATTCGTGGGTTCACCCGTCACGCCGTTGAGCTCGACAATCGCGAACCCCTCGCCTCGCCGCAGCGCGTCGTCGCAGGCGTAGCGGAGATCGTATCGACCGGTGTCGAGCCCGCCGCCTTGGGGTGCGGGAAACGCCGCGGAGATCTCATCGATTACGCGCTCGAGCTCGGGGGTGATGAGGTCGGCCCCGTCGCGGAACTCGGCGCCGCGGCAGTGATTGCCGATCGTGGACAATTCCACGCGCTCGCCCTGGCCCGGCACGCGCATGGCGCTCTCGCCCAAAGGCGCGAGCAGCGCGTCGGCCTGACGGTAGTATCGCGCGTGCGCATAGACGAGGCGCTCGATCGTGCTTCGTGCGTCGCCGACAACCGTGGCGAACTCCTTGCGCGTGGCCGCGAATATGAACCCGACGCGCTCGCCGCCGGGCGTCTGTCTCGGCCCGTCGGGATGTCGGCACCACAGCACGCTGCACTCGCGCGGGCCGGGATGGTAACGCTGCACGACGACCGGGCGGCGAACGCGGTTGAAGTACTCGCGCACGTCGCGCTCGGTGCGGGCGATGAACACGTCGTCGCCGCGTTGGCCGGCGTTGGGCTTGAGCACCGCGGGCAGCCCGCCGAGCCCCGGATCCGAGGCGATCGCGTCGAGCGCAGCGCGGGCGCGATCGGCCGGCGGGCCGCCCGCCTCGATCAGCACGGTCCGCAGCGCCGCCTCGCCCGCGTGCG
>JADFOF010000168.1 GCA_022563015.1 Planctomycetota bacterium | reverse complement strand
AGTCCACGTCTCGACAAGGCGCGGCGGAGCGACTCGGGCGACAACTCCCGATACCGCACGCCGTCGATCACCAGCCGCTCGCGCAGCCCCAGCAGAACCCGGATGGGCTTGGGCGGGCGCACGGGGCTGAGGCGCGGCGTGTCGTCACGTTCGTGCGGAGGCTCGTTCACCGCTGAACCATCCGCGGCGAGACGAAGCCGGGCCTATCTGTGCCCACGCCCGACGCGGACAGCGACGCCTCATGCACCGATCCACCGTTGGCGTCCGCACGCGCCACGCCGATCGACACCCATCGCGTCGGCTCGAACTGGCTGGCGATCGTGACCGGGCAAGGCCCGCCGGAGTGCTCACGGGCGGCAAGCTCCGGGCTGTTGCACTGACGCGACAGGTGAAGAAGCACGACGTGCTCGCGCGGTGCAATGGCGGCGACGGCCTTGGCCGATTCCTGGTTGGAAAGGTGCCCCGACCCGCCCATGATCCGTCGCTTGAGAAACTCCGGCCGATCCGACGCGCGCTGCAGCCGCGGGCAGTAGTTCGACTCGATCGCCAGCACCTCCACCCCCTGGAACCGCCTGATGAACCCGCGCGAGACGCGACCGACGTCCGTCGCGAACCCGAGATCGGCCGGCGGCAGACCGTCCCGATCGAAAGAGAACCGGTACGCCGCGACGCCCAACTCGTCGTGCGGCACCAGCAGCGGATCAACCCGCACGCCCGGGAACAGCTCGAACGCGTCGGTGATCTCGACCATCGCCTCGTGCTCGAAACCGAGGTTTCTGGCGTGCGCCGCGTGCCGACGGTGCACGTACACCGGGATCGACGCGGGCAGCGCGTTCCTCCACCCCGCGTTCAGGTGGTCCGAGTCCAGGTGCGTGAGCACAATCGCATCGATGTCGGCCAGCTCGACGCCGCTCTCGGCCAGCAGCCGACGGGTCCGTCTGGGCGAGAGTCCCGCGTCGATCAGCACCCGACGCGGTTGACCGCGCGACGCGACGTGCACCAGCGTGCAGTTCCCGCCCGAACCGCTGGCCAGCACACGCAGCCGCGCGGGAGGCTCGGGCGTGCGTTGTGCGGCAGTGGGGCGATCCATCCGGCGTCGGCTCCGCGCTGGGGTGGTTCAATCCTGCTCATTCGTTGTGTCCAACGGACCCATGGACACCTTCCCGCGCCGACGGTACTGAAGCCACGTCATCAGGTCGCGCGGCGGCTTGCCCATCCCCGGGCAGATCCCACGCGCGTCCGTGCCGTCCCTTACGAACTGCGCCATCTCCGCGACCGGCGGGCACTCGAGGCCCCTTTCGGTCAGGGCTTCGATCATCTGCGGGCGCGGCAGGCAGGGCCGGAACACCTCGCTGAACGCACGCCGCACCGCCGTGATCTGCTCACGCGGGATCCCCGCCCGGCGCATCCCCACCAGGTTGACCCCGCCCATTCGGTTCCGATCGCTGACGAGGCAGAACGGCGGGACGTCCATCGATGTGCCGGCGAGCCCCGAGATCATCACCAGCCGACCGATCCGCGTGGACTGGTGCACCGTCGAGCCCCCGCCGAAAACCGCACCCTCGCCAACCTCGCCGTGCCCACCGATCGCCACGTTGTTCATCATGGTCACATGCGCTCCGATCTGCGCGTCGTGCCCGGCGTGCGAGCCGCTCATCATGAACACGTGTGGCCCGATCCGCGTGGGTGTATCCGGCTTCGTCGCCGCGTGGACGGTCACGTGCTCGCGGATGATCGATTCTTCGCCGATCTCGACGCCGGCCGTCTCGTCGCCCTCCGCGAACTTGGTGTCCTGGGCCGCAAACCCGATGCAGGCGAACGGGTACAGCCGCACGCCCGCGCCGATTCGCACCGGGCCCTGGATCACCACGTGCGAGACCAGCCGGCAGCCGGGTCCGAGAACAACCGGCCCCTCGATGACGCAGTACGGCCCGATCCGCACGTTCTCGCCGAGCACACACTCGTCCGACACGATCGCGGTGGGGTGGATGGTCATTTCGGCTGCCATCGACATCGCCGAATCGTAGCCAACGCCCCGGGTGCGCGAGAACACGCGTGCCTCACTATCGTGCGGCGGGGTTTGCAAGTGAAGGGCTTCGTCGTCGGAATCCGAGCCTTCACTCGCGGCGGGTTCAGACTCGGCGTCCCTCTCCATGACGCTGAGGGTGAGTCCGCGAACCCTCGGATTCCGCACGCCGAACGCACCCGCCACCCCGTTCCCCTTTCAGTCGCAACTCCGATCGACGGCTCGTATCATCCCGCGTGTCCAAACTAAGGATCATCGATCTCGGACGGATGCCCTACGTCGAAGCGCTGGACGTGCAGCGGGTTCACCTTGAAGAAGTCCTCGCCGCCCGTGAGGCGGGCGCGCCCCAGGTCGGCCGACTCCTGCTCGTCGAGCACGAGCCCGTCATCACGCTCACCCGCCGGGCCGAAACGGGCGGCCACCTGCTCGCCGACGCGGACACGCTCGAGCGGGCGGGCGTCGCCGTGGCGCGGACCGATCGCGGCGGCGACATCACCTACCACGGCCCGGGGCAACTGGTCGCCTATCCCATCCTCGATCTGAACGTCCTGGGGCTTCGGCTCGTCGAATACATGCGCCTGCTCGAATCCGTCGTGATCGAGACGGTCGACCAATTCGGTATCGCGGCGCACGCGGAAAAGGGCGCGACCGGCGTCTGGGTGGATCTCGACGCTCACCCCGACCAGCCGCGAGCCGCCAAAATCGCCGCCATGGGCGTGCGCGTGCGGCGCTGGGTGTCGATGCACGGCCTGGCGCTGAACGTCGATCCGGACCTGTCGCACTTCGACCTCATCGTCCCCTGCGGCCTGCCCGGACGGGGCGTCACGAGCATGAGACAACTCCTCGGCAAGGGCTGCCCGTCGATGTCCGGCGTCAAGGACGCGCTCGTCGCCTCGATGTCGCGGGCCGTCGCCAATAGAGTGCACGAATCGCTCTCGTGCAGGTGACCGCCCGTACTCTGCGTTCATTGGACGATGAATACGCCGCGCATGCTCATCGGATGGAAGCTGCACAGGTAGACGTAGGTGCCCGGCTCGCGAGGTGCGGTGAACGTCAACCGCGTTGTCTCGCCGAAGGAGGTCACTTCGACCTCAACGTCCAGCCCCTTGATGACCAGGTCATGCTGCATTCCCGGGTCGTCGTTTCGCAGGACGATCGTGATCTTCCGGCCGGCCTTGACCGTGATGGTCGGGTTCGCCCGCCCAAACGAATCGGGCGACTCGATGACGAAGGCCATGTTTCTCGCGACGATCGTGATCTCGCGACTCGCCTCGCCCGCCGCCATCGACGGGACGATCACGCCGGTCGCGCCGACCAGAACGATCATGATCGCACTGAGCAATGCGATGCGTTTCATGGTGCAATTCACTCCAAAGTCAGGGCGTCTCATACCGCCACCAGCAGACCGGTTGTGTACATGATCAGGAAACCCGCCATGAGCCCGCCGACGTTTGTGAAATCGAGCAGCGACGACTGCCCGGGGCGCTGCTGGGCCATCTGGGCGAGGATCTGCCACGCCACCTGAAAGATCGCCCCGGCCCCGACCGCCAGGAACACCAGCGCCCACACCGGCGAGTAGGTGAAGCCGCCGATCCATGCGCCGGCGATGGTCGGCAGCCCGGCAATCGCGCCCAGCAACACCAACCGGCGCAGCGCCGCACCCGACTTGGCCAGCGGGGCCACGATCGCCAGCCCCTCGGTGATGTTGTGCAGCATGAACCCCAGCACCAGCATCGAGCCCAGCGAGATCTCTCCCAGCGCATATGCAGCGCCAATGGCGAGACCCTCAGCCAGGTTGTGCAGACCGATGCCGCTGGCGATCATGCAGGACAACGTCATCGACCCGTGCGCCGCATCGGGTTTGCGTGAGGCCAAGGCGTTGTTCAGAGCGCACAGCAGCGCAGCGCTCCCGATCCCGCCGATCACCACCAGCCCCATCCCCTGGTAGACGCCGGGAACACTCCCGGCGATCTCCAGCGCCTCCTCCAATGCATCGAAGCCGAGGAACACCAGCAATCCGACGGTCAGGAAAAGGAAGAAGTCCACCCATTTCTTGGGGGTATGGCGCAGCGCGGGGAGCCACATCAATCCCAGCGCCACGGGAACCACCCCCACGAAGATCCCCAGCAGCGCAAACATCCCAAACAATTGCGCGGTCGGCTTGGGCGACTCGACCGCGACCTCGATCTCGTGCTCGAACGTCACCCCGGTCGAAGTGATGAGCTTCACCACGTGCGCATCGTCTTGCACCCACGCATACGGGATCGTCACCGTGGCGTTGCCCAGGCGGTCGATCGTGGAGCCCGGCTCGATCGTGAAACTCCAGTACGCGTCGTCCACCATGACCTGGGCGATGGTCAGGGGGTCCGGCCCGTCGTTGGTCACCCTGAGCGTGATCAGGCCGGGCTCGAGCGTGACCCGCTGGAACGCCAGCTCTTCGATCGGCGGGAACGACGCCCTCAGGATCGAGGTCGGATCCGTCTTGAGAAACACGACGACCAGCAGCCCCAGCAGCACCAGAGGCAGCACGGCAAGAACCAGCGTCGGCACACGCCGGGTTGCTCGCGGTTGCTGGCCTGGTCCGTTCATCGTCGCGCTCCCAATCGATCCATCCGTCTGGTCACCTGCACGCCCGCTCAAAACCGCACCGTCACACCCGCGAACACGTTCACGTCCTCGGCCGCTCGCGTCAGGCCGAAGTTCGCCCCGACGTCCAGCACAAGGTCGGCGCTCAGCCCGTAGGTCAGGCCGGTGCCGATCAGCGCCTGGTAGTCACTGTCGCCGTCGCTGCTGACGACGCCTACGTACTCGAGGTATCCGCCCAGCGGGCCAACTATCTCGTGCCCGACCACTGCGGTGTGAACAAACTCCGTGTCGTAGCCGTCATCACCTTCGTCATACACCCAATCGATTTCCGCCATCAGCCCCAGGCCCCACCCATCGCCCAGCTCCGTCGCGAATGGAACAATCAGCCCGCCTTCAACATGATCGCTGCTCAGCCCATCCGACCCTGTTGGCAACTGGATGAACGGCATCAAGCCGAAGGCGGTTTCGCCGCCGTCGTTACCCCACAGGTTGATTTTCAACCTGATCTGGGTGTCGTTGAACCCCTGAGCGCTGCTCGAGGTGCCGGCGGCTTCGTCGTCGGTGTCCTCATCCACGTAGGCATCGAACACGAATTGAATATCGACGTTGTTCAGCAGGCCAATCTTGATGTTCGTCGCCCCGAACGTCCACGCTTCAACATCAGTGTTGTCGCTGTTGCGATCGTCGCGGCGAAAGTCGACAAAGCTCAGCTCGATCTGCACGTGGCCGGCGTCAACGGTGATCGGGCTCTCCGTCACGTCGGGCCGATCGGCGCTGAGGTCTCGCATCAGGTGCCGGGGCGTCGGGTTGAACAGGTGGTAGCTGCTCTTGTCCGCCTCAATCTGTGGCGCCTCAATCTGCGGCTCTTCCAGTTGCGCTTCACCCTGTTGCGCACCGACGGCGTGGCCGGCAGCCAACAGCAGCGCCCCGAATACCAGCGATGGAACGCGCCATCTCACTTGAACTTTCTCAGTCACGTCGACTCCTTGCCTTCTCGTACGTCAAAAAGTGCCATCCAACCCAATTCTGCGAACTCGGCCTGGTGGGCGTGGAACATGTACGTGCCCGGCCAGCCCTTGCGGAAACGCGTCTCCAGGATGGCGCGTTCAGCCTGGCAGAACATGGCCATGTCGCTGTACTCGTCCGACCGCAGGCTCGTCCCCGTCCGATAGACCCGGAAGAAAGCCGCGTGCAGATGGAACGAGTTGACGGGGTCGAACTCGGTGATATTGAGCACATACAGGCGCACCAGGTCGCCGATCCGCACCGGGATCGGGCTCACCTGGAACTGGAACGCCACCGAGTTGACCGCGTACACCTCGTTCTCGCCGTCAAAGTTCGTGTCGAAACCGTTCATCACCATCACCATCTCGTGCAGGGGATGGTCCGCCGGCAGAGGCTGGTTGGTATCGGGGTCGATCTTCGGCCGCCCTCCCACCGGATCGACGATGAACATGCCGTACAGGCCCTTGTGGATGTGACGCTTGAGCGGCAGGGAATGGCAGTGGTACAGGTGCAC
>JADFOF010000009.1 GCA_022563015.1 Planctomycetota bacterium | reverse complement strand
TGCTGTTCGCAGCGACTTGCATTTTCAGAATCAACGACATCACGGTGACCGCTACGGTTCCCCAGTCACTCGATGCCTCCGATAGCGTCGTCGCTTGGAAGCTTTACCAACAGTTGATGGAAAATGAGCGCTCGGTGGACCAAGGAGTCTACGTTGCTCAGTTTAAGGACACGCATTGGGGTATCGCCAAAACGCCGTTGCGAGTACACTATGTTGATGACGATGAGTCGATTAGATCCACTGATTGACGCCAGGTCGTCGCTTGCCACTGGTGGCTTGCTTGCCAGTGTCGGGGGGGATTCGTCCGCTCCCCTGCGGAGGAATTGTATGCGTCGGGCCCAAGGCGGCCCGCCGCGATTGCTCCGCCGACAGGGGAGCGGCACAGTGTGGGAGGCGCTCGCGTGCTCGTCCTCTGGAATCGGGCGAGAGCCCATACAATTCATTGCAGGGATTGGGAAGCCAGAGATTCCCAATCCCAGCGGCAGTCACCCCCAAGGAGGCGAGGCTGCGATCGGACCCGCTCGCGACATGGCCGGGATCACCGGAAGGGCGGGGATATAGCCTGGGCGTGCGTTGAACGCGGGGCTGTGGTCGTTGATCGGGCGTGTGTGCGCCTTGCCACGGAACATGTGCATGTTCAAGCGACCCGCGAACGTGCCTTGCTGGCCGTGCTGACCCTCGGAGTGACCTGGTAACCGGCATAACACGATGCCGACGTGGGTACAAGTGCGAGCGATCGCCTCGGACGCTCGACCCTTCTTCGCGCTCTACGCGGCCTTGGCGTGGGATGAACAAAACTGATCGGCTCGGAGATCCGACCTACCAGACGCTCCAGTTCATCGGCGCGCCGCACGCTGACGATCGGGCGGGCGGTCGGGCGCGGACGGCGGGCCCGGACTCCGCGTCAGTTCAGGCGCGGACGCGGTGAGTGAAATCGCTCTCAAAAAAGACCGCCGCCCTTTCGGACGGCGGCCGTAGGAGTTATCTCCTTGTGATTGTCGGGCTGCACCAACGGCACACCCGTCGGCCTGCCGCTAAGTGCGGCGCAGCCCCTTCGTACAGTCAGGTATTGCCACTGGACCACCTCCTTCTGAAAGAGCCATCCCGGCCCTGGCGACGCTGCACACGTCACCGCCGGGCTCCTTCTCCTCGGGGCGTCACCCGAGGCTCATCGCCCGGAGGCCTTACCGCCCCCGGTCGTCGCGGATCCGTCCTCCCCCGGGCGCCTGGTTCTCAGGAACCCGGAAAGAGGCCTCCACCGCGATACCCCATTATCGGAGATCATCGCGTCCAATGCAACAAAAAACTACGCACGCCGTCACCGACGGCGACGCCACGCGATCACCCCCGCCAGCCCCGGGATCAGGACCAACCCCCCCGGCGCGGGCACGAGCGTGAAGTCCAGCCCGTAGTCGAACAGCACCACCCAGCGCCCCTCTCCGGTCATCCGGTCGTGCGCCCGCAGCGATACCGACACGATCGCCCCCTCGTCCAGCATGATCTGCCGCAGGTCGACGTCCAGTTCAACAATGTCGCCAACCGTCAGCCCGGGGTTCGGCTTGCGCACCGTCGCCGCGTACAGGATTTCGAGATTGTCCGGGTTGGGATCGAAGATCGAGATGACCACGTCCACGTCCGTGGGCGCCCCGATGAAGTTGTTCCCCGACCACAAAACCGTCAGATTCCCCGTGATATCCAGCGTGGTTCCGCCCGGCACCGGATTCGACCACCGCAATGCCGGGATGAAATCGAAGTTCGTGCCGATCAGGTTGTGCGTCAGCCGGTTCCGGAAGATCGGCGGGTTCACGTCGTCCGCCCGCACCCACGCGCTCTGCCCGGATCCGAACCACTGGTTGTCCCACACCAGCTGAACGCCGGGGTTCTCGAACCACGGGAACTCCGAACCGAGCCCCTCGCCGATCGTCCACTCGTACCCGTAGACCGGGCTGCCCAGCGCGTCGGGAGCGGGATTGCCCACGGGCAGTCCGGGCACCGGCCCGGGCACCCAGTCGGCCTCGCGATTCCAGAGGAACCCAACGCTGTACGTCTGTGCGTGAGCCGACACCGCACAGGCCACAATCAGCACACCAGCTGCGCCAGGCGCGAGCAGACCCCTCTTGAGCATGATCCTCTCCGTGCTCCAGCCATGCCTGACTAAACCCGAACCCCCTCGGGCCAAGCAGGGCTGCCCCAATAGGGCGCGCGTTTCAGGGGTGTGCCACGAAAAACGACCGATATCCAGGCAAATCGTCCGAGAACCACCAGCCCGATCGGCGCATCACCCGAATCACCCGTCACCAGACAAGTGGAGCTGCCGGTCCTCGCGCCGCGAGTGCCAAAGCGACGCTGACCTTCTGATCCGTGCGTGATCGCAACGCGCTGTGGTCCGTTCGATCCGCGTCGTGCCCGGGGCTAACACGACACGCAGGGCCGTGACGCCAACCTCCACCGCGCGTATCCTCCCCGGCCTGACCACCGGGCCGCCTTAGCTCAGCTGGTAGAGCGGCGCATTTGTAATGCGCAGGTCCCCGGTTCGATCCCGGGAGGCGGCTTTGAGGTTTGGGGGTAAACGGATCACCGCTTGGCGTCGGTTTCTTGGTGTTTCATGCTGGTAATGGCCGCCCTGATGCCACAAGATACGCCGGTCTGTCCCCGCCGTAAATCGGTCATGAGCGGACCCCGCCAGACCTGTTCGGACCCCCGACTGGCACCATATTGGCACCAGATTGGACCTGCGCATTCCAGATCGCTGGTCTCGTTTGTCGGGCCTTGCGGTACACTCCCCATATGGCGCGGACCCCAACCTGCCGGCACTGCGGCGGAACGATGCGCCGGGCCAAGGTCAAGCGCAACCAGGCCGCCGGGTGCGCCCTCGCCATCATCGTGTTCATTCTCGGCGTGGTGATCTTCTTTCTGATCCCGATCCTTGGCTGGGTTGGCGGCCCCATCCTGTGCATCGTCGCCGTCCTGATTGCCGACCATCGCGATAAAGTGTGGCGCTGCACCGAGTGCCGGGCGATCGTGCCCAGGGGGTGACCCGCCACGCCACCCGCCGGCCCGCCGATACACTTCCCCCATGGCACAGGGGCGGCTACGGCGGCTGGTCACGCGGGGGATCCAATGGGTGAGGGTGCCGGTTGTTGCGTTCGTTCTGGTCGTTGCGGTGGCGATGATGTGCTCCGTGTGGTCGCCGTTTCGGCTCATCCTGGGCGCCGCTGGTTTCGCGCCAATGGCCACCGAGGATGTGCCCAAGGCACTGCACCAAAGGAACGCCGAAATAACCTGGGCCAACGAGACGCGAGGATTCGGCGTGTCCTTCTACCTCTTTTACGTGAGCACTCCGGGCGAAGAACCTAGTCTCATGGATCCGGGTTTCCGCCAGCTCTTTGTCGCTCGAAGCGGCTTTCCGTTTCGATGTTTACGTTGGACGGATGCTCCGTGGAATGAATCCTATAGCGCTTCGTTCTGGACTCGCGGGATCGAGACGAGGCGGTGGACTGCCCATTCCAGCACGAATCGTCGTATCCCGCTGATGCCCGAGCCTGTCGGAATGGTGCTCAATGTGCTCATCGTGTCCGCTGTGATCGTGCTGCCCCGCTTGGCTTGGCGGAATGCGGTCGTGTTTCGGCGCAAGCGCAAGAATCTGTGCGTGAAGTGCGCATACCCCCTAGGCGACTTTGCGGCCTGCCCCGAGTGCGGCAATCCGACGGGGTGCGAGGCGTGAAGATCCCCCGACTCATCACGCGGCGGCGGGTGAAGTGGGTAGGGCTTGTCGCGACGGTCTGCCTTGCCGCTATTATGGTCGCATCGTACTGGTACTGGCCGCGCTATGTCTGGTCGAGAGCGAACTCGACGATCACCTGGTACGTGAGCATCAGTAATTGCGGGGTCCTCGTCGCGCGAGACTCAGGGGCCGGACTCGGTCTTGGCCGGCCTCTTCGCTCATGGTCTCTTCCAACGCGGCAAGCCTGGAAGGACCTCACGCTCTCCTTGCCGGGGCAGGTTTCTTATACGCCGCTCTCAATTAAGTGGCTCCCAACATACACGTTCGGTAGCGTGCCTGGTACTTGGGAGCAAGTGTCAGTCCCTCTCTGGATCCCCCTCTTGCTCCTGGCCATCCCCACCGCCTACCTCTGGCACACCGACCGCCGCGCCAAGCCCTGGCAGTGCCCGAAGTGCCGGTACGACCTGCGCGGGCTCGACGGCGGGGTGTGCCCGGAGTGTGGGCATGAACTCAAGCCGTCAAACGCGGAGGGGGTGGCCGATTGATGAATGTGGAGGATCAGGTCGCGCAGGGCGAGGTGGCGGAGCACGACGCACGCCTGCGCGCGCATCTCGCCGGACACGACGAGTTGTGCCCGATGTGCGAGTACAACCTGCGCGGGCTGACGGGGACGGTGTGCCCTGAATGCGGCGAGGCGCTTCGGCTGCGCGTGTCATTGAGCGAGCCGAAGATGGCGGCGTTCCTGTGCGGGCTGATCGGGCTGTCGGTGGGATTCGGGTTCAGCGGGATCATTCTCGTGGTTGCAGTGGTCAGTCTCCTGTTGCAAGACTTCGGGGGAGGTTTCCCTTACTGGGTGCTCGTGGCGCTGGTGTCCCAGTTCGTGATCGAGGGCCTGGCGATGTGGTTGTGGCTGGTCCGGCGGAACTGGATTCGACGCCGAAGCAGGGGCCAGCGCTGGGCGCTTGCCGCGGCCGCGTGGGGGTACAGCATCGGGTTGACGGTGCTGTTCTTCACGCTGGTCTCCTAGCTGTGAGATAAATGACCGCCGCCCTCGCCTCCCACATCCTCGACGCCATTGGCGTGTCCCCATCCTGCACCAGCGGCCCGACAGGGTCTGCAGGCCGGCGTCTTGGGGCAGGACGCGGACCGTCACCGTCGATTTCGGAGTAACATGCAGCTGCAACTCGCGTTTCCAGGGGGGACGTTACACTCGTGCTCGGACAGCTCGGCGGTGGAGCCGGGCGAAGGTCAAATGGGAATTGTCGGTTGACATGGAGTCCTGTTCCAGCATGGAACCCTGGCAATGCGCGATCGCCTATCACGACCGGACAAAGCACCACTTCCACGGCTACGCACGATCGCTCGGCTACCTTGACTGGGCAACCCAGCCGAATCCTTTCCGCCGATTCGACGGTGCGCCGTGTATTCCGCTCCCGCGCACCGACGAAGACAGCTCACCGCCATACTCGGACATCTACGCTCTTGATCGCGTCGCGCCCAAACCAGTTTGTTCGGAGACGATCTCGGAGTTTTTCTACCTTTCACTGGCCATATCGGCATGGAAAGAGTTCGCGGGATCGAGGTGGGCGCTGCGGTGCAATCCGTCGAGCGGCAACCTTCATCCGACCGAGAGCTATCTCGTTATTGGTCGCGTCGAGGGATTGAGCGACGCGCCCGGCGTGTACCATTACGCGCCCAAGCAACACGCACTGGAGATGCGAACCCGCTTTGGGCTCGAACTCTGGGAGCGGCTCGTCAGAGATTTTCCGCCTCGGACGTTCTTCGTGGGCCTGTCCTCTATCCATTGGCGTGAGGCATGGAAATACGGCGAACGCGCCTATCGGTACTGCCAGCAGGACATGGGTCATGCACTGGCCGCCTGCAGCATCTCCGGCGCCACGCTCGGCTGGCGGGTTCACCTGATCAATCAGATGAGTGACATCGACATCGCGAAGCTACTCGGTCTGGATCGCCGTGACGAGGTTCATGAACGAGAAAGGGAGGACCCCGAAGCCGTGCTCGCGGTCATCCCGTCGCCAAACGACGTGCCAATGGACGCCACGCTGTCTGCCGAAGTGACCGATCAGATCGCAGCCGGGCAATGGCATGGTCGGCCGAACAGGCTCAGCAGTTCGCACGTGCAGTGGGAGCGTATCGACGCCGTGGCGCAGGCGTGCATGAAGCCGACCACAGCCCCCAACGCGTTCGGCTCGAACCCGGTTTTACCGGAAATGCAGGCAGCGATGCCCAGCACCGCTGCGTCCGCGCGCCAGATCATTCGCCACCGTCGAAGCGCCGTGGCCCTGGACGGCAGGACGGCGATCCCCAAAGATCAATTTTACGCCATTCTCAGCAGGGTTCTTCCCGATTGCCATACGACGCCTTGGAACACCCTCGGCCCACCGGTCAGTGTCCACCTGGGGCTCTTCGTCCATCGCGTCACCGGTCTCGACCCTGGGCTCTATTGCCTGGTCAGGTCGCCCGAGCACGAAGAATCTTTGCGCGACGCGATGAAACCCGGGTTCGTGTGGCAAAGACCGCCCGGCTGTCCCGCAGCGCTGCCCCTGTACCTGCTCGCGACCGGGGACTGCACGGCGCTGGCCGCGCGCGTGAGCTGCCTCCAGGACATCGCCGGTGACGGCGCCTTCAGTCTGGGGATGATCGCGGAATTCGAGGCGCCGCTGCGGCGCTACGGCGCGTGGTTCTATCGTCGTTTGTTCTGGGAAGCCGGCGCCATCGGGCAGGTGCTGTACCTGGAAGCCGAAGCAGCGGGTATCCGCAGCACGGGTATCGGCTGCTATTTCGACGATCCGGTGCACGACGTGTTCGGGCTGCGTGGCCCGCGGTATCAGTCCATGTACCATTTCACGATGGGCGGTCCGGTGGAAGACGCGCGCTTGACCACGCTGCCCGCTTACGGCGTTGATCGCGCGCCACGGGGCATGGATACCCCTTCATCCTGACGGCAAAAACCCCGTCCACGATCCCAACTCAACCGTGTTGGGTACTGCGCATCCGCAATGCAAGACCTCGTTCGTCGGGGATACAAGTCACGGCTGCTTCGCTCAGATATTCGCCCGTCACGTTCGCCTCTACCATGCTCGATGCCCGAGCTTCCCGAGGTCGAACACCTGCGCCGCTCGCTCGAGCCGGTGCTGCTCGGCAGGACGATCATCAAAGCCACACTCCACCGGCGCGACATAGCGGTCATGCCGGCAGATCCCCAAGGCGGGTTCAGCCGATCCTCCAGCGATGCCCGACCGGCTCGCCTCACCCGCCGTGACCTGCTGCTCGACGCCACGATTGATCGGCTGCAGCGCAAGGGCAAGCAGCTCGCCATCCTCGCCACCGACGGGCGGGCGGTCTGTGTCCACCTGGGCATGACCGGAGGACTCATCCACCTGCCCCTCTCGTCGCGAAACCGGAGGCGCGACCACGTCCACGCGACGTGGCGGCTCGACGACGGATCGCGCCTCCTCTTCCGCGACCCGCGGCGTTTCGGCGGGCTCTGGATCTTCCCCACACGCATGTGCCTCGACGAGCGGTGGGAGAAACTTGGACCCGATGCTCTGCACGTCACGACCCGTGCACTCAGCGCCGCTCTTCAATCGCGATCAGCCCCGATCAAGGCGACCTTGCTCGACCAGCGCGTCCTGGCAGGCGTCGGGAATATCTACGCCGACGAATCCCTCTTCCGAGCCCGCATTCGCCCCGGCAGACCATCTCACTCGCTCAGCGCCGGCGAGATCCGTCGCCTCGCCTCGTCGATCCGCGCCATCCTCCGCCAGGCGATCCGGGCGGGGGGATCCTCCATCCGCGATTACCGGGATGCCCAGGGTCGTCAGGGTCTCCAGCAACGCCGGCACGCGGTCTATGGCCGTGGCGGCAAGCCCTGTGCGCTCTGCGCGAACCCGCTCCTCGTAGAGGTCATCGCCCAGCGCACCACCGTCTCGTGCGCCCACTGCCAAGCATGACTCCGCAACGCCAATCGCGACGCGCCCGAGGTATTTTCCTCCGTTCCCGCGGGAATCGGCGCACCGCTTGAACGACGCTGGAATTCACGCCCCCGAATCGGACGCAGACTTCTTTCTCAACGATGGAAAAAGACACAGAACCGCAGTCGTCGGCGTGCTCGACATCTTCGACTTTCCGTGCGTCCAGAACGCACTTGCGGGCGGGTGTCCGTAGCGCGTACCCGCGCTCAAGTGATGACACGCCATTCTCGTGCGAGCGGTCTCAGCGATTTCGGCGTCTCTGGAATCGTTGTGCTATCGTCTGACGGAATTGCGTTCACAATGGATAGAGCCGTGCAGAGGCCCTGAAGACCGCCGAAGAACCCCGCGAGAATCGAGTTCATCTCCCGGCCGGAAAGATCAATGCCGACTCCTTCGAGGCGGCTGCTCGCGAATTCTAACCCTGACGCCTGCTTGGCGCTGGCCGCCGCACCGGCTGCCGTAAGTGCGAGAGCGACGACTACTTCAGTTCCGCCCATTCGGAGAGTCCTTTCTCGTATGTTTGTTCGACGAGTTCATCGCGGATTTGTTTCCAACTCGCGCTCGACGAATGCCACGACCTCATCGAGCGGGAACAGAATCCGCCCGCTGAGCATGATGCCTTTCAGCCCCTTCTTGCGCAGCGTGCGGAGCGCGGACCTGGCGTCTTTGGCTTTGAGCCGGAGGACTGTCGCCGCGTCCTCGGGCGTCATCACCGCCGGCGGGGGCTTTCCGTCTGGCATGTGCGGGGTGAGTGTCATTGGCGGATTCCGTTCCATGAAAACCGGCCGTTGAGCGCTGGCTCGACAGCCGGCAAAGGGGAAATGGTCAGGTGCCGGCGGGCACGTTGCGCGAGAGTTCCTCAGCGAGTGAGTTGGATCCCTGTCCACCGTTTTCTGTAACGCACGGTTTTTTCGATGCGTGGGAATCCGCTTGGTTAGTTGATTCTGGCGGATTCGGCGGCGCATTCGTAATGCCCAGATCCCGGTTCGATCCCGGGTGGCGGCTCTTACCGATCCGAGCGGCGGCCGGATACGAGCGAGCGCAATTTCCTCCTGCCCGATAGGCACCGCCCACACACCGCGCCGCGGGCCTGTTTTCTCAAGTTTCAAGCGCCCTCTACGCCACACCCGATAACTCAGCCGTTCGACCTCCGGATGTGTTCCGGCCAGGCGCCCACACGGGTACCCCTCATGCGACGGATCGCGATCATCAATCAAAAGGGAGGCTGTGGCAAGACCACCACCGCGATCAACCTCGCCGGCGTCTTCGCCGCCCGCTCATTGCGAACGCTCCTGGTCGACCTGGACCCGCAGTCGCACTGCGCCGCGGGCCTGGCCATCCCCGAGCAGCGCATCGACCTCGACATCGGCGACGCCATGCTCCACCCCGCGCCCGAGCGCATCGATCCGGCCCGGCTGCTCTGGCGCATCAACCGAAACCTCGACCTCGCACCCTCGAGGATGAAGCTGGCGGGAATCGAATCCGCACGCGGCGGGCTCAGCGAGCTCCCCGACAGGCACGCCCGGCTCAACCGCGTCCTCAGCACGCTGCTGAGCAACTACGACGTCTGCTGCATCGACTGCCCGCCCTCGATCGGCCTGCTCACGTTCAACGCCCTGACCGCGGCCTCGGAGATCCTGATCCCGGTCGAGACAAGCTACTTCTCACTCCAGGGCGCCGCCAAGCAGGTGGCGACCATCCGTTCGCTCGCCAAGCGCCTCGGGGCCGGCGCCGCGACCTACTGGCTGGTCCCGACCATCCACGATCCATCGGACGCGCTGGCGAAGGATCTGCTCGAAGAGCTGCGCCGTCGTTTCGGGCCGCGCGTCGCGCCGGTCGTCATTCGCTTCGACGCCGCGCTCCGAGAGGCCGCGTCCTTCGGCCAGCCGGTGATCGAATACAACGCGTCGTCTCGAGGGTGCGAGGACTACACCGCGCTGGCCGAATGGCTCATGTCGCGCATCACGCCGCAGCACGACCGGATCGCCCGCGAGCCCGCCTGGGCCCCGACCGTCACCATCACCGACCTGCCGCGGGTCGAACAGGCCATGGGTCGCAAACTCGCCGATGCGTCCGTGCCGACCATCGCCGGGTCCGACCTGCACGCGCCGGCCCGCACGCCGACTGTTCCTGATCCGGACCCGCCCGCGCGACAGCGCGTCACTAAGTTGGCCGGGGATCGACGGGCGCTGGCCGTTGCCTCTCGGCTCGCCCGGACACGCGACACGCGACACGCGACAGACGATTTGTACGACTCCGAAGACACCCCCTCGGCGCCGCCTCCGCCCTTTGGGGTCACCGTCGACGGGCACTGCGCTGTGTTCGTGCAGCCCATCTCGGCTGGATCCCGGATCGCGGTGGCGGGAGATTTCAACGGCTGGTCGCCCCAGGCCCACCTCATGCACCGAGACGACCGTCGCGGCGTCTTCCAGCTGCGAATCCCGCTCGCCCCCGGACGCCGCCACTACCGCCTCGTCGTCGATGGCCTGTGGACCCACGATCCGCACAACACCGCGGTCGAGCAAAGCCCGTTCGGCGAGCAGATCAGCGTGGTGGAGGTCGCCGAGAACCGACCGCACATCGAAACCAACTTGCGTGACCTTGTGCCTCAGCCGGCCGATTGAGCATCCGCCCCGCCGGGAGTCCCACACACAAGGGGACGAGTCATGAACCACGACCCGACTCGCAGCACCGCCGACCCCACCGCCGAGGGGATCTTCGACCAGCCAATCCGCGCCCCCCAGCCCGCGCTCGGCACACCGCCGGAGGAAGACTTCGACGCCCTGACGGATCTGTTCCTCGGCGGAGGCGTGCTCGGCGCGCAGCCCGACGCGCCCGATCCGGGCCCCGACTCCATGCTCCGCATCACCGCCGAGCACGACGCGCCCGCGCCGCAGCCGACCCCTGCGCCGCCCATCCAAAGCGCCGCAACGCCCACATCCCCGCCGGCGCCGCGCCCGGCCTTGCATATCACCGCGCTCATTCTGGGTCACCTGCCTGTCTTCGCGTCCGCATGGGCCAACCAATATGCCCGCCACCTCGCGCAGACCACAGGCGGGCCGGTTGCGGTCCTGCGCATCCGCGCCGGCTACGCCTCGGTCGACCTTGTGGCCACGCAACAACTGAACGTCGCCCAATCGGATTCGCTCGAACAGGCGATCCGCGAGGCCGGTCGTTTCACCAGTCGCTGGGTGCTCCGCGTCGGCGAGCTCGACGAGCCCGCGCTGGCCGGCTCGGACCGCATCGACGAGCTCACATTGCTCACCGGCGTGGACGAGGCGGCTGTGGTCGCGTCGTACCAGACACTCAAGCGGCTTCGCCTGCCCCCGGACGGCGGGCCCGAGATCACGCTGGCCGTCATGGCCGCCGACGCCCAACGCGCCCGCCCAGTCGCCCGCAAGATCACACAGGCGACCCAGACCTTCCTCGATCGCCAGACACGCGTGGTGTGCTGCATCGAGCGCATTGCGGGTGGCCCGTCGGCGCACCTGTTCGGCGGTGAGAGCCCGATCGCATTCTCCGACGCCCTTCAGCTGATCCAAGACGCCAACGACGGTGCGCCTCATCGAACACCGGAAGCAACCGCCCCCGCCCCGCCCGTGGAACTCGCATCGTCCGAGCCGACTCACACGCCCCGGGCCGTCCCGCACGCGTTCGCGATCGAACCCGGGCCTGTCGTGCCGCCCATCCCGGGCCTGCGCGACATTCGCGCGCGGTGTCCCTATGCCGACACGGTCTCGCTCGCGATCGACGAGCTGGGGCTCGTGCACCTGGTGGCACGGGCGGACACGGGTGTGGAAACGCAGCTCAAGGAACTGACCACCGCCCGCGCCTGGCTCGTGGATCACATGCCCTTGCTCGCCCTCACCGACCCGCGCCTGGCGTCCGAACCCCACGCGCCGACGACGCACCTGATCACGCGCTCGCCCGCAGCCGTCCGTCGCCTGCTCGACGCGGACATGCGCATTCATCTATTGGTCGAAACCCCCGCCCGCGATCGCATGCTTGTGCCGCTCAATGATCCTGAGCACTGACAGCGCCCCGCCCGCTACGCCGACTCTTTGCGCTCCACCTTCACGTCCGCGAGCTTGACCTTATTCTGGATCGCATCCTCGTCGATCAGGTATTCGACGCCCTCGTTGTCGAGGTCCGGCAGGTCGTACATGAGATCGATCATCGTCTCTTCGAGCACGCCGCGAAGGGCCCGGGCCCCGGTGTTGCGCTCCTTCGCCTTCACCGCGATCGCGAGCAGGGCCGCGTCCGTGAACGTCAGTTTCGCGTCCTCGAGCGAGAACAGGTGCTGGTACTGACGCACCAACGCGTTCTTCGGCTCCGTCAGAACGGACACCAGCGCGTCGATGTCCAAGGGCATGAGCGGCGTCACGACCGGCAGGCGACCCACCAGCTCGGGGATCATCCCGTACTCGGTGATGTCGGTCGATATCACCTGTTCGAGGAGCTCGCTCCGCTCCGCCTCGGCCTCAACCTCGGACACCGTCGCGAAGCCGATCCGGCTGCGACCGACCCGGCGCCGGATGATCTCCTCCAGACCCGTGAACGTGCCGCCGCAGATGAACAGGATGTTCGACGTGTCCATCTGGATGTACTGCTGCTCGGGGTGCTTTCGGCCGCCCTGTGGCGGGACGTTGGCCACCGTGCCCTCGAGCATCTTCAGCAGCGATTGCTGCACGCCCTCGCCCGACACATCGCGCGTGATCGAGACGTTGTGCGACGTCTTGCCGATCTTGTCGATCTCGTCGATATAGATGATCCCGCGCTGCGCCGACTCGAGGTCAAAGTCAGCCGCCTGCAGGAGCTTGAGCAGCAGGTTCTCGACGTCTTCGCCGACGTACCCGGCCTCGGTGAGCGTGGTCGCGTCGCCGATGGCGAACGGCACCTTGAGCATCCGCGCCAAGGTGCGCGCCAGCAGCGTCTTGCCGCTGCCCGTCGTGCCGATCATGAGGATGTTGCTCTTGTCAAGCTCCACCGACTTGTCGTCGCTGTCGATGTGCAGGAGGCGCTTGTAGTGGTTGTGCACCGCCACCGCCAGCGCCCGCTTCGCCGCCGTCTGACCGATCACGTACTCGTCAAGAAACTCGGTGATGTGCCGCGGCGTGGGCACCTCGCCCAGCGACGTGCTCAGCGTCGAGACCTTCCGGCGCTCCTGCCGGAAGATGTTCTGGCACAGATCCACGCATTTCGAGCAGATGTACGACTCGTTGGGCCCCTCGACCATGGGCCCGACTTCCCGGCTTGTCTTCCCGCAGAATGAGCAGGTGGTGATGCGTCGGCCCTTGAAGCCGCCACTTCCCGTGCCGCCCCCTACGGTGCCGTCCCCGGTGCCGCCCGAATTCTCTTTGGTCGTCTTGGCCATCGAGCCCTCTTTCTCGGTCCTCTTTTTTATGGGAGGTCAAGCCCTCCAACGCGCACTCCCGGAGTCTATCGGCGGCGGGCTCGCCGGGCTCCATTCCCCCAAAGAATAGCCGAATCTTCCCCGTCGTTCAGCCGCGCCACCCGCACCGCCCACCGGCTTCAACGTCCGCCCAGGTTACCGCCGCTCGTCCGCCCGCCGCCGTGTCCCACCGTCCGCTCCGCGGACCCGCCGCGACCGGCCAATCGCTCGACGATGCTCCGCCTGGCCGCCTGGTATTCCGCCTCGGTGATCTCCTCACGCTCGCGCATCTTCTGGAGGTTGTCGAACAGTGAGGCTTCCCCATCATCGCGCGGCCCGCGCAGCGTCCGACCCCGCACGTACAGCACGATCATCCCCAGCACGATCACGATCGCCAGCAACACACCCAGCATCGCGAGCGATTCGCCAAGACCCTTCGTCTGACCAAGACCGATCGCCATCGCACCCTTCCCGAGCCCGCGAGCTAGCTCCCAAAGCCGATCGCCTCGCGAATCGGGTTCACAAGGTTCGGCACCACCCGTGCCTCGAGAAGCTCCTCGCCCCGGTCGCACAGCCGCTCGAACACGCGCGGCAACTCCTTGATATCCGTCACCGGGCCGTACTTCCGCAGCGTGAGGTAGATGCTGATCGGTTCGCTCGCCCTTTCGATCTCGGAGAAAGGCCGACCCTTGCGCTCGCTTGCCCGCGTCTTCACCTCGAAGTGCGCCTCGATGTCCACACGATCCTTGAGCGCGATCCCGAAGATCGGCTGGCAGTCGATGGGCACGGTCCCGGGCATGTCCATGAGCTTGGCCAACGGAGAACCCGCAATCAACGCCTCGAACACGATCTCGTCGTGGTTGCCGCTCGCGGCGAGATCGAACCCGAACAGAAGCTCGACATATTCCACGTCAAGCGGCGAGATGCTCAGGAAATAGGGTGAAAGCTCCAGAACCTCGCGGTGCAGACGGTACGCGTCGTCGAGCGTCTCGGGGTTCACGGCTCCGGACCGCACGTTCGTGCCGCGGATCGCCAGCCATTTCTGCTCCGCCGCCTCGGGTGTCGTCTCCAGCGCCAGCTCGTCCTTGTAGCGCCGGAACTGGTCCATGTCCGGGTATCGCCGCCGAACCCGGTCGAACATGTCCAACACCGTCTGGCGCTCCCTGGGCAGGTCGAGCTTGACGCCCAGCTTGTGATTCACGTAATAGTCGGCGCACAACGCCCGGTAGCTCTCAGGCATGAACCGTCCTCTCGACGCAGGCCGGAGTCTAGCAGCCGCAGACCGCCCGTGACTCACCCCCCCCTATCAACCCCGCAGCCAGGCCGAGATCTCCGCCGTGCACGACAGATCCTCCACCACGTGATCCGCACCGGCCAGCTCGCCGGCATCGAACATCCCCGTGGCCACGGCCAGGCACCGGCATCCGTGGGCCTTGGCGCACGCCACGTCGTGCGGCGTATCCCCCACGATCGTCACGTCCTGTGCCGCGATCGACCGCGCGTACATTCTCTCGAACCGCTCCATCGCGACCAGTGGCAGATCCACCCGTGCCGGCGGGTCGTGCGGCGAATCGCACCCCCACACGCGCACCGCGAACCCGTCCGCCTCGATCCCGCACGCACTGAGCTTCATCCGCCCCGTCTCCGGAAAGTTCCCCGTGAGCAGCCCCAGCGTCACCGCACCCTCGCCCGCCAAGAGGTCGATCAGCCGGTGCACGCCCGGCAGCGCGCTCGCCTTCCCATCCACTTTCAGGTGACGCTCGAGGTGCCGCCCGTACGCCTCGCGCAGTTCAGCCCGGCTGCGCTCGGTCACTCCGATCCCGTTCGCCGCGAGCAGATCGTCGATGATCAGCGGATCGAGCCGACCGGCGAACTCCACGCCGTCGATCGTGAACTCCCGCGCGTACAGCTCGCGCCCGGCGTCCTGCAAGGACCTGATCCCCGCCCGGCTGGTCGTCACCAGCGTCGCGTCGATATCGAAGAGCACAAGACGGTCGGGCACGAGAACTCCTCCGGCTCCCTCACCGGGCGCGTCTGCAAGCGTATCCCGGATCCCGCTGGTGCCGAACTCGCCCGGGGCTACGAACGAACCTGGAACCCCGACTCACCATCCAGCGATTCCATGTCCTGAACCGCCTCGGCGGTGATCCAGCGGCCCATCCGCTCCCGGACGCTCGCCAGGAACGCCTCCACCTCGGCAGCGCTCCCCTGCACCTGTAGCCGCACCGAGCCGTCCACCTCATTGCGAACCCATCCCGTCACGGCCTGACCCGACGCGATTGATCGGGCCGTGAACCGAAACCCCACTCCCTGCACGCGACCGGTGTATCGGACGCTTCGGCGACACTCCATGGTGGACTTGTACCCCGCTGCAGGCCCCGGCTCCAGCACCGCCGAGTCGGTTCTCGGGCCCTTCAGCGCTCGCCCGGGCCCGCCGAGCGTGAGAAACCTCTTCCGCGGCTGGAACATTCGCGTTTCTGTGCTAGGCTTGGATCAGCACGTCTGACCGACCGTCTCAAAGAAATGCGTCGTTCCGCCGGGTGCCCACGCGCCCCAAGACGGACGATCAAACCCGTTCGCGGTTCGGCAGGCAGGCTAGTCAGGCGCCGACGTTTCTATCCGTCGCTCGCGCTGCGCTGACACCCAGAACGAAACCACTTGGCCGCGCGCGCTGAGCCCGCACCCGGCTGATTCAGACGAGGAAATGTCACGCTCTGTCCGGGCGTGAGGGAGATGCTGGTGCGTGAGCACACCGCACAAACCGATGATCGCGACCGAGTGCGCGATGCCGCCGACATCGTCAGAATCGTCGGCAAGCACATCACACTCAAGCCCAGGGGCCGAGAGTTCGTCGGGCTCTGCCCCTTCCACGACGACCACAAGCCCTCGATGTGCGTCGTGCCGCGGAAACAGATCTTCCACTGCTTCGCCTGCGGCGCCGGCGGGGACGTGTTCACGTTCGTGCAGAAGTACCACGGGATGGACTTCCGCGAGGCCATTGGTTACCTCGCCTCAGAAACCGGGATCACGCTCACGCCCTGGCGCCCGGACGACGCCGACGCACCCGATGGCCCGGCTCGAACCAGGTCCGACCTGCTCGGGGCCACCGCACTGGCGACGGAGTTCTTCCGCGCCATTCTCCGCCACGCCCAGCACGGCCGGGCCGCTCGCGACATGATCGCCGCACGCGGCATCACCGACGCCATGGTCGAGCGATTCGCCGTGGGCGCCGCTCCCGATCGATGGGATGGGCTGCTCCTGGCCGCCCGCGACAAGGGCATCTCCGCCGACCTCCTCGTCGACGCCGGGCTGCTCAAAGCCAGGGACGACGGCAGCTATTACGACACCTTTCGCAACCGGCTGATCTTCCCCATCCACGACCAGATCGGTCGCGTGATCGCGTTCGGCGGCCGACGCCTCAAGGACGACGACCCCGCCAAGTATCTCAACTCGCCCGAAACGCGCCTGTTCGACAAGTCCTCGACGCTGTTCGGCCTGCACCTTGCCTCACGCGCCATCCAGACGCAGCGCAGCGTCGTCGTGGTCGAGGGCTACACCGACGTCATCGCCTGTCACGAGGCGGGGCTGACCAACGTTGTCGCCACGCTCGGGACAGCCCTGACCACCGGCCACGCCGCAACGCTCCGTCGCCTGTGCGACACGATCGTGCTTCTGTTCGACGGCGACGACGCCGGCCGAGCCGCCGCAACTCGCGCCGTCCAGGTCTTCTTCGCACAGCCCATCGACGTACGCATCGCCACGCTCGCCGGCACCGGCTCCAAGGATCCCGACGAGCTGCTCAAGCACGAGCAGGGCGCTCAACGCCTGAACGACATCATCGACGGCGCCCACGACGCCATCCGCGTCCTCTTCGACGACCTCCGCTCCAGCATGACAGGCCGGGGCGTCTCCGGCCGCGCACGCATCACCGAGGAGTTCGTGGACCAGCTGGTGGCGCTGGGCGTCAACACGCGCATGTCGCCGGTGCGGCGTCGGCTCATCATCCGCCAGATCGCCGACATCACCGAAACCGACTGGCAGTCCATCGCCGCGATGATGCCCGCCGGTCGAAAGCCCGCCCGGACCCGCACCCGCGACCACGATGATCCCGCCCAGGGTCCGCCGGAGGTCGGCCCGCGCGAGCACCTCATCGGGTGCATCCTGTGCGAGCCTGCGCTGCTCGCGTCAGCCACCACGGACGAGCTCCTGCTGCTGGATCCCGAACGCTTCGAGCACCCGACCACGCGCGCCCTGGCGGCGGCGATCCTCGGCCTGCAGCGCGACGGACGCGCACCCTCGCTCCAGGCCGTCCTCGCCAGGCTCGATGACGACGACGCCAAGTCCGCCGCCGTCGCCATCGCCACCCGCGTCGAGACCGAAACCGAGGGCCGACGCGTCTTCGAGCACTTCAGGGCCGTGCTGCAGCGCATCGCCCGCGACACCACACGCGAGCCGAACGCGCCCGATGCAAACGACATGCCTGATCTCGTAGCACGCCTCGAGCGAACCAGAGCCGCACGCGAGACGTTCGGCGTCGAGACCCGAGCCCTGCCCGGCGTCGCACGCTCCACGCGAGAACACGGAGCCTCTTCATGATCGTCCGCCGACGCACCCCAGGCTCGCCGGCGGGAAACCACGTCCCGATTCGCCTACTGTGTATGGCAGCCGGATGGGTCGCCCCATCGGGCCGGGTGAGGAGATTGCAGTAGATGTTCGACCTGCACCCCGCGCTGAGTGAACTCGTACGGATCGCACGCCAACGAAAGTGGCTGGCCTACGAGGAGCTGAACAACACCCTTCCCGACGAGATGGTCCACCCGCAGCGGCTGGATGAGCTGCTCGTGCTCATCGACAACCACGACATTGAGTTCATCGACGAGATGGAATACCGCAAGCGGGTCGCGCGCGAGAGCCGCGGCCGAGACAATGGCGCCGCGCTCCCCAAGCCGCTGCGCGCCATGAGCGTCGCCGGCGGCGAGCGCACGTCGGACCCCGCATGGCTGCGCCTGGCCTCGGCGACGAGTCCGCACAAGGTCTCCGACCGCGAGCTGGACATGTTCACGCCGCACGATGCCGCCGATGACGACGTGCGCAAAGAGCTCGAAGAGCTGCCCGCCGACAACGCGGTCTCCAAGCGCGTCGAGGATCCCATCCGAATGTACCTCTCGCAGATGGGGTCGATCCCGCTGCTCACCCGTCCCGAGGAGATCCGCCTCGCGAAGAAGATCGAGACCACGCGCATCATCTTCCGTCGCCGTTGCCTCGAGTGCGAGTACATCATCCAGCAGGCGGTCGAGATACTCCGGGCCGTCAGTCGCGGCGAGCTCCCGTTCGATCGAACCATGCGCGTCTCGACCGCCGAGGAGAACGCCAAGGCGCGCATCGCCGCTCGCCTCCCGGTCAACATCCGCACGATCGACAAGCTGCTCGAACTCAACCAGCAGGACTGGGTGCGCCTGGAAGCACTCCGCGCCGACGACCAACCCCTCTCCGGCGTCGTGCTGAACAATAAGATCGAAAGAATCCGGGCGCGGATGACGGCGCGGCGGCGGCGCATGGCCGCGCTGGCCGAGGAGTTGAGCCTCCGCACGCACCGCATCATCCCGCTCATGCGCAAGCTGCACAACATCTCCGCCAAGACCAACGCCCTCGTCGCCGATCTGCGAAAGGCCGATCGCGGCACAAGGAAGTTCGACCCGGACGATCTCGAGGTCATGCGGGAAGAGCTCGAGGGCTTGCGCGCACTCGTCCTCGAGGAGCCCGACGCGCTCGACGCCAGAACCAGCGCCATCGGCACCGTCTTCTGGGAGTACGAGCAGGCCAAGCGCGATCTCTCGGGCGGCAACCTCCGTCTCGTGGTCTCCATCGCCAAAAAGTACCGAAACCGCGGGATGTCGTTCCTGGATGTGATCCAGGAGGGCAACACCGGCCTCATGCGGGCCGTGGACAAGTACGAATACAAGCGGGGCTACAAGTTCTCCACCTACGCCACATGGTGGATCCGCCAGGCCATCACCCGCTCCATCGCCGACCACTCCCGGACCATCCGCATCCCCGTCCACATGATCGAGACCATGACCAGGCTGCGCAACATCCAGAAGCAGATCCTCCAGATCACCGGGCGCGAGCCGACCATGGAGGAACTCTCGCACAAGTCCGGCATGTCGGTCACCGACGTTCGCCGGGTCATGAAGATCAGCCGCCATCCCGTCAGCATCGATCGGCCCGTCGGCGAGAGCGACGACGGCAACTTCGGCGAGTTCATCGAGGACCAGCGCCAGTCCACGCCGTCGGACACGGCCGCGCAGGACATGCTCCGACAACGCATCGAGCAGCTCCTCAAGACGCTCTCGTACCGCGAGCGCGAGATCCTCAAGCTGCGCTACGGCATCGGCGACGGGTACACCTACACGCTCGAAGAGGTCGGACGCATCTTCAAGGTCACGCGCGAGCGCGTCCGGCAGGTCGAGGCCAAGGCCATCCGAAAGCTCCAGCACCCCGTCCGCGCCCGAAAGCTCGAGGGCTTCGTCGATGGATCGGCGTGCGTGCTCGACTAGCGATCCCACAGATCAGATGTGCCGTCGAGATGTTTACAGGACGCCGAGTCTGAGCAGAGCGAAGGCTCGGATATCCCCGATGACGCCCGCGATCCGAGCCTTCGGCTGCGCCTCAGACTCGGCGTCCGTTCAATTGTGGACGCGACGCGTTGATCGAAGTCACGCTCGATCCGCCTTGCGACGCGACCGGGGAACGCTACTTCCAGCGCAACCCCTCCGGAAGCCGGTTCAGGTTCTCGCAACCCTCCGCTGTCACGATCACCATGTCCTCGATGCGTACGCCGCCCAAAGTGGCGTGGTACAGCCCCGGCTCGATCGTCAGCGCGTCGCCCGCCACCAACACCGGCCCGCCCTCGTCCAGCAAGGGCGGCTCGTGCACGTCCAGACCGATCCCGTGCCCCAGCCCGTGCTGCATCGAGCAGAAGTCGACCGGCGAATCGTCCGGGATGAGCGCCCGTCCCCACCCTGAGCGCGCCAGCACGGCCATGGACGCGCGATACACCTCCTCGCCGGTCGCTCCTGCGCGCGTCGCCGCGATCCCAGCAGCCTTCGCTTCCTGCACCGCGGCGTGCATCCGCGATATCTCGGCCGGGATCTCGCCGTGCACCACCGTCCGCGTGCAGTCGCCGTTATACAGCGTCTTCTTGTTCTGCGGGAAGATGTCGATGATCACAGGCTCGCCCGTCTTCAACACGCCCGATCCGCGGTTGTGACAGTCCGAGCCATCGCGTCCTCCCGCGACGATGTTCATCGGCGTCGAGTACCCCAGCCGCAGCAGCAGCACGTCGATCTCGGTGCTGACGCGCTCGGAGGTCAGCGGCTCGCCGTCGTGTGAAAGCTCGCCGGTCGCGCCGGCCCGGGCGTGTGCAATCAACTCGCAGGCCATGCGCACGGCCTGTTCGGTCGCCTCTTGCGCCTCGCGGAGCGCGGCGATCTCGTGCTCGTCCTTGGCGCGCCGATCGGCGATGCCCATGGCTTCGTCGTACCGGATCGTCATCCCGGCGTGCTGGATGTGATGCACAAAGATGTACGGCAGGGATCGATCGGCGGTGACGCTGGTGACGCCCGCGCGCCGGAGACACTCCGCCGCCGCCTGGGCCGTCGCCGTCTCCCGGTCCGCCGACAGACCGCCCTTGGGCACGAAGTCGCCGGGACAGAAGACCTGGTCCGCCCGTGCCTGCACCCGGGCTCGTTTGAGTTCGATGTCCCGGACGATGAGGAGCCGCTGCGTCTGCCCGGCGTCATCCGCGACGGTGATCAGGGCGGCCGGATCGCCGACCACGAAGCGCATCGCGTGGTACAGCGTCCGGTTGGTCATCGGTATCCCGGCCATGATGGTGGCGGTCGGCATGGTGCGACTCCGCGTCAGCTTGGGCTCAGTCCGAGGGGCCTGTACACGTGTGCGTCAGTCCCCGAACGCCGCGTCGAAGGCGATGTCCGAGGGTTGAAAGTCGATGCCTCTGACGAATGCGCAGGACTCGCGGGCGCCGTGCTCGCGCTCCATGCCGCAGTCCTCCCACTCGACCGAGAGCGGCCCGTCGTACCCGATCCGATTCAGCGCGCGGATGACGCTCTCAAAGTCAACGTCGCCGTGGCCGAGCGAGCGGAAGTCCCAGCCGCGCTTCGCGTCGCCGAACGCGAGGTGCGAGCCGAGGATGCCGCTGATGCCGTCGAGGGAGACGCCCGCGTCTTTCATGTGGACGTGGAAGATGCGATCGGGAAATCGGTCGATGAACTTGGCCGGGTCCATGCCCTGCCAGATGAGGTGGCTCGGGTCGTAATTGAAGCCGAACGCCTCATGGTGTCCGATCGCCTCGAGCGCCCGCTCGGCGGTGTAGATGTCGTACGCGATCTCAGAAGGGTGGACCTCGAGCGCAAACCTGACGCCGACCTCTTTGAATACATCGAGGATCGGCCCCCAGCGCTGTGCGAAGTCGTCAAAGCCCGCGTTGACATCGTTCCGGCTCGTGGGCGGGAACAAAGCCAGCATGTGCCAGATGCTCGAGCCCGTAAAGCCGTTGACGACCTCGACGCCCAGCCTTGCCGCCGCCCGGGCCGTGGCTTTCATCTCGTCCGCCGCCCGACGCCGGACGCCCTCGGGATCGCCGTCACCCCAAACATACTCCGGAATGATGGCCTTATGCCTGTGGTCGATGAGGTCGCAGACAGCCTGGCCGACCAGGTGGTTCGAGATGGCGTGGCACTCGAGTTTGTGTGAGCGGAGGATGTCCCGGCGCGAGGTGCAGTAGGCGTCGTCGGCCTTGTGGACCTCGAAATGGTCGCCCCAGCAGGCAAGCTCCAGGCCGTCGTACCCGAAGGACGCGGCCTTTTCCGCCATGGCTGCCAGCGGCAGGTCGGCCCACTGGCCGGTGAAGAGCGTGACGGGTCTGGACATGGCGTTTCTCCCGGTCCGGTGCGGAGTGCAACCGTCCGCACCGCATGGTATCTGGAGTTTCGCACGAACGCACGCGGTCCGCTACACTGGCCACCCCAAACCGATCGGCGTACTGCGAGGATCCCATGGCCGACACGAAACACCCCTTCGTCCTGACGCGTCTTTCCGTGATGATGTTCCTCCAGTTCTTCGTCTGGGGAGCGTGGTATGTTTCGATGACAGGGTTCATACGACTGCACGGCATGCGGGACTTGACCGGGGCAGCCTATATGGTCGCTCCGATCGCTGCAATTCTCTCACCCTTCTTTCTGGGCCTCATCGCCGACCGCTTCTTTTCATCGGAGCGCCTGCTGGGGGCTTTGCACATTCTCGGAGGAGCGTTTCTGCTCGCAGCTCCGAGCGCCGCGTCCTTATTCGAACTCGGCGTCATGCCGGAAAATGCCGGCATCTTTTACAAGGTCATGCTCCATGACCTGCCAGCCTTCAAGCACCTGTTCGTGCTGGTCTTGCTCGGTCACATGTTGTGTTACATGCCGACACTTGCGGTCTCCACCAGTCTCGCGTTTCACAACCTTGAAAACCAGGAGAAGCAGTTCCCGCTGGTGCGCGTGCTCGGCACGATCGGTTGGATCGCAGGAAACATCGCCGTCAGCTTTCTTGCCGACAAAGATCAGTCCGCATCGCAGTTCTACATGGCCGGCGGCGCGGCCATGCTGCTGGGACTCTACAGCTTTACACTCCCCCACACTCCGGCCCCGTCCAAGGGAAAGAAGGTCTCTTTCAGAGAGATCGTCGGGTTCGATTCTCTCGCGCTCCTGAAAAAGCCGTCTTTCTCGATTTTCATTCTCTGCTCGTTCCTCATTTGTATCCCGCTCGCCGCGTACTACCAGCAGGGACGAAACTTCATCGATGATCTCGGAATCAAGACCAATGGCAGCGCGACGTTCACGATGAGCTTCGGCCAGATGTCAGAAATATTCTTCATGCTCATCATGCCGATGCTCTTCGTCCGCCTTGGTGTCAAGTGGATGTTGCTTATCGGGATGTGCGCATGGGTCCTCAGATACCTCCTCTTCGCGTACGGCGGCAATCCGGAACTCGCCGCAGAGGGAACCCACGCAAATGATGTTCTTGGCGCACTGAGCCTTGTGGGAATGATCTACTTTGGCATCTTGCTGCACGGGATTTGCTATGACTTCTTCTTTGTCACGGGGATGATCTACGTGGACAAAGCCGCCCCGTCAGAGATCAGGGGTCAGGCGCAGGGTTTCCTCGTGCTTGTGACGCAGGGGCTCGGACTGGGCATCGGCGCCAAGGTCATCTTCGGAATCAGGGAAATGAACACAGCCGACGGCGTCGCCGACTGGCAGACCATCTGGCTGATCCCATGTCTCATGGCCGCTGCCATCGCCGCGGTCTTTTTCCTGTTCTTCCGCGAGAAGAACCAGCGAGGCATGGGTGGCGCATCTATGTCCGAAGGACGCCGAGTCTGAGTCCGCGAAGGCTCGGATATCCCCTATTCTCGGCGCGACCCGCTGACTAAAACCGCTCGATTCTGCCGAACTGGGGCTCACTCCTGCTCCGGTGAGACCAGTTGTGCATCCCGAGCGTCGTCCTCTTCGATGGGCCGCACCTGGATGTCGCGCCAGCGGATCTCGTTGCCCTTGTGATGCGTCTGGAGTGCGATGTGACCGGCCGAATGCTCGCTCAGCATCGCGTCCACCATGGGCACGCCGTTGATCCATGTCTGGATGTGCTCGCCCACGGCACGAACGCGATAGTCGAACCAGGCGTCGTCGCGCGTGATGAGTTCGGCGGGCCAGGCCTGGTTGTAGACGCACCCCGTGAAGTTCCTGGCGTCGTGGTTGTCGATCTGGGCCTCGTACCCGGTCGGCCACGAGTCGGGATTGTCGGCGTTCGGCACGGTCCGGAAGTAGAACCCGGAATTACCGCGCGTGTTGACCCGGACCTGGGCGCGCATCTCAAAGTCGGTCCAGGAATCCCGGCTGAACAGATGCCCCGGCCCGTCGCGGCCCACGAGCGTCCCGCTCTCGATGGTCCACGCTCCGTCGCCGCGCGACCGCCAGCCGGTGAGGTCCGTGTTGTTGAAGATCGGCTCAAACCCGCCGGGGTCCGGGTCCGGCGAGAGATCCTTGACACGGATGGTGCGGAAGCGCACGGGGTTGCCATGATCCTGAAGCGCGATGTACCCCGTGGTCAGGCGCGTGTTGAGCGGGATCTTCTGATCGGGCGCCCTGAAGTAGCCGCGGTCGTCCAGCTTCTGATCGCGGTGGATCTGCGCGCCGTTGAGCCACACGTTCAGCGTGTCGCCCCGGAGCAGGATGCGGTATTCGTTCCACTCGCCGGCCGGGTTGATGGGCATGGACCCGGGGGCGATGGCGTTGTAGACGGCGCCGCAACTGTTGACCTCGGGCGGCTTCCCGTAGCTGTCGTAGATCTGCACCTCCATGCCGGTGAACGCGGGGTCGCCCGCGGTCGAGCCGCGGAGCCCCACGCCGGAGTTGCCGTTCCTGGGGATGTTGAACTCGAGGCGAAGGTCGAAGTCGCGGTACTGCTTCATGGTGCGAAGCCACCTGCCGCCCTTGCCGCCCGTGATCAACTCGCCATCGCGCACAGCCCACGAGTCGATGTTGCCGCTGGTGGTCCAGCCGTCCAGCGTGGACCCGTCGAACAGCAGCACGAATCCCTGCTCGGCCTCCTCGGCTGTGAGGGTGTTGATCCGGTCTTGCTGCCCGGCTGCGGCGGAAGCGACGCACGCCACCGCCGAGATCGTCAGCACCAGTCTCTGAATCCTGCACATGGGTCATCTCCTGGATTGCGCCGGCGATAATCGTCCGGCTGACGGAGGAGAATAGCGGATCCCGGGGGTGCGATGCAAGGTGCCGGGCAGTTACAGGCCCGCCGCGGCGGTCTCGATCTCGTCCAGATACAACCGCAAGTCGTCGTCCGTGGCGCGGGGGTTGACGAGGACCATCCGGAACGCGGCCACCCCCTCCACCGGGGCGTAGTTGATCATGACGCGGCCGGAGGCCATGACGCGCTCTCGGATCGTTCTCGTCGCCAGGTCGAGCTGCTCGGGCGAGGGCTGGGCATCTCTCAGGCTCCACGGCACGCAATGGAACAGGACGTTGCAACTCGACACGTCGCGGACCAGCCGAAACCCCGGGCGCTCGCGGACCATCGCCGCGAACCGCTGCGCCAAGTCGAACAACTGATCGATCCGAGCCGCGAAACCGTCGTCGCCGAAGTGCTGCCAGGTGAGCCAGAGCTTGAGCGCGTCCATTCGCCGGCCGCACTGCAGGCTCATCTCGCCCATGTCGTAGCACGCGTTGGGCTGGTCGTGGAACAGGTACTCCGCGCCCGAGGTGTTGCACTGGGCCAGCCAACCGTCGCGTCGCACAAGCAGGGCCGAGCAGGCCAGCGGGAGCCCCATCATCTTGTGCGGGCACCACGTCAGCGAGTCGGCGCGTTCGATGCCGCTGAGCAGATGCCGATGCGTTGGCGAGAGCAGCGTCGAGCCGCCGTACGCACCGTCGACGTGCAGCCACATGCCGTGGCGCTGGGCGATGTCCGCGATCGGCTCGATGGGGTCGTACGCGCCGTAGACGGTCGTGCCGGCCGTCGCGCAGACGAAAATGGGCCGATACCCTTCGCGTATAGCCTCCCCGATCGCCGCCTCCAGCGCTTCGGGAACCATGCGTCCCTCGTGGTCGATGTCGACGCGCCTGGCCGCGTCCGTCCCGAGCCCGGCGATCATCGCGCCGCGCAGGATCGAATAGTGCGACTCAGTTGAAGTGAACATCGCCATGGGCTTGGCCCCCGCGAGCCCCGTGCGGTTCGAGTCTGAGTCCGCGGCCAGCCTGGCGGCGAGCACCGCCATGAGATTCGAGATGCTCCCGCCGGGCGTAAAGATCCCTTCGCCCGGCTCGAACCCCGCCAGTGCGCACATCTTCTCGATCATCGCGTGCTCGATGATGGTGGCGACGGGGGCGGCCTCGTACGTGGCCATCGTCGAGTTGAGGATCGCCGCCATCCACTCGCCCACCACGCCCGTCAGGTCGTACCCGCCGAACAGCTGGTTGCACCACCCCGCGTGCCCCGTCCGAGGACTCAACTCCAGGACGCGGGTCACGTCGTCGAGGACAGCCTCAATCGAACGGCCCTCTCGACCGGGCATGAGCGTGATCTGCTCGCGAATCTGTTTAGGCGTAGCGCACGGATTGACGACGGCGCTCCGGTCGCCATGACCTCGAAGATACTCCGCCGCGATCTCCGCCGCACGCGACAGGATCGTGTCCACTTCCTCGGCGGGCAGCGTGGCGGCGGTTTCCAGCGGCATTCACGGGCCTTTCTGCGTTCGGTGTCGGATCATCTACCGCGGCCAGTCGCCAGCAACAGGACCGAGATATGCTAGGCGGAGCTGTCGGAGCGTTCCATCGGGCGAACGCGCGCGGCGGCGTGCCGGATCCCTCGCGATGGGTGTGCGCGTTTTCGCCTCCATCGCGCGCACAGTGAGCCGCTCATGCACCTGGTCCTGGTCTATACCGCTCAATCCGGTCGCGGTCGCGGGCGT
>JADFOF010000167.1 GCA_022563015.1 Planctomycetota bacterium | reverse complement strand
CGTTGGTTCCGAGCGCCAGCGCGCTGAGTCCGCACAGCGCCGCGTCGGTGTGGAAGAGCTCGGTTCGAGCGAGCACTTCGTCGTGCGGGTGGCCGCGGTCGTCCTCAAGGTCGGACATGAAGTCGATCGCGTAGCGCGCGATGCCGAGCGCTTGATTCGTGTCCGCGGGCAGCGTGACTGTCTCGGACATACCGCGTTCTCCGGTGTTCGAAGGGCTTACAGCATAGGCTCGACGGCTCAAACGCGGGTGATTCGAGGGCTCGTGGCGGCGTGGCGTTCAAACTCATCGCCGGGCGGCGATTCTCGAAGCACATGCGTCACCGGTAGCGGCGCGGCGCACGGCTGCATAGACGCTGGGACCACTGGCTGCGGTCGAAGCCTGAACGATCATCAATCGTTGAAGAATATGGAACGGAAGAGGAGTTGGAATGTGCCGTGGGTCCAGCTGCGGTACTGGGGCCTGAAGGCGAAGATGTGGACGCTTCCCTCGCCGTAGCGGACCCGGGCCCATGCGATGTGTCCTTCGATCACCTCAGGCTCTTGAATCCAGCCGGAAAGGAGCACGTTGTTGGGGGCGTAGAGCAGGAGCGGGTCGATTTCGACGGCCTGGTCGATGCGGGCCTCAACGCGCTCCTCGGGCGACATCGTGCGGAAGGCGCTGGAGCGGGAGAAGAAGACGGCGAGGGATTCATCGAGGCCGAACGCGAGTTGTTGATCCGTGGGCGTGGCGCGGAGGACGCTTCCGGGGCATGAGAACCCTTCGGCGTCGTCGCCGCGCGTGACGTCAACGAGCGGGAGCTTGAGGGCGTCGATGGCCCATCGGCTGGACGAGCCGATGGTGACGAGGGTGCCGCCCTGGCGTACGAAGCGCTCGATGGCGAGCGAGCCGATGGATTCGAGCCCGCCGACGAGGGGCTGGGGCGCGGAGCCGGGCGCGCGCCCGCGGTCGAGTTGCCGCGCGCTGATGCTGGGGATCACGAGCACGTCGATGAAGGAGGAGAGATCGCCTGCGCGGAGCGACTCGTTGCGGACGGTGACGAAGGGGATCTTGAACTCGTCGAAGAGCCAGCGCGTCCAGCCCTCGTCCATGTTTCCAGACCAGGGCGAGTAGAGGCCGATGCGGGGGATGGAGTCGATGACGCGTGCGGAGGAACCGCTGACGCTGACTTGGCGCACGCTGTCGCCGAGGTTGAGGAACGACGTGCCGTTGCTGAGGCCCTGGACCAGGCGGGTCCAGGTGTCGGAGCGTCGCAGAGGCCAGTCCTGCGACGGTCCGGGCGCGGGGGCGAAGCGTGCGATGGCGTCATCGGGGGAGGATGCGCGGGTGAGTTCGGCGTCGAGTTCGCCCACGACCTCGATCTGGCGCACGCCCATGAGCAGGGGCAGCGACCAGCCGGCGACGTCGTAGGGCGGGGCGCCGTCGGGATAGCGCTGGGCCTCGAAGAGGTCCTTGACGAAGCGGCCGTAGGGCTGATCGCGGCGGATCACGATCGAACCGGCCGGGTAGGTGCGTGCGTCGGCGATGACGGGCGTGTTGCTGACGTGGATCTCGACGCCGCCGAGCATGAGCGAATCCATCAGTCGGCGGACGGCGTGCGGGTCGGGGTTGTCGCTGGGGATGAGCCAGGCCTTGGGCGCGTCTGTGCGCCCGGCCTCGATCGAGCGCTGGCCCGCTTCGAGCTTGTTTTCGAGCCAGACGCGGGGCTCTCGGCTGAGGCTCCCGATGAGGGAGCGACCGAAGGCCATCTCGTAGTCGATGATGTCGCGCAGTCTCCACCACCCGCCGGGCCAGGGGTCGGGGTGCTGGTTGGAGGGGATGTAGCCGGCCTCTTTGGTGATGGGATTGGACAGGTCGGAGATTCGCTGGAAGATGGGGGTTGCGATGCGCACGGAGGCGGCCTCGGTGAGCAGGCCGATGATGTTGTGTCGCACCGGCACATTGCGGTTGCCGCCGTTCCACCACATGTCGTATGAGATTCCGGTGGCGACGCCGGTGAGACCTTCACGTGTCATGTCGAGGAGTGCGCGGCTGGAGAGTGCGTCGATGGCGGACATGATGGCGGGGTCGAGGTTGGGGTTGAGCGGATCGCGGAAGGGTGGGATGAACATGCGCTCGCCGCCGGCGCCCTGCTGATGCACGTCCCAGTAGACGGTTGGGAGCCACTCGTGGTAGAGGAGTCGGGTGACGATGCGTGTTTCGGTGAGGCTGAGCATGAACCAGTCGCGGTTGTTGTCGTGGCCGGCGTACTTTTGATAGAGTCGCGACAGGCCGGACGATTCGAGCGGCGTGCCGACGTTCTGACGATACCAGCTGACGACCTCGTCGAGGCCGTCGGGGTTCAGCGTGGGGAAGATGCCGATGACCATGTTCTCGCGGGCGGAGACCCATGGCTCCTCGTTGCTGGTGGCGAGGGTGTAGGCGAACTCCATGCCGAACTGTGGCGCGGCGGTTTCGGTGGAGTGCATGGCGCAGGAGATGAAGAGGATGACCTTGCCGTTCTGGACGGCTTCCTGGAGCTGGGCGTCGGTCTTTCCGCGCGGGTCGGCGATGGTTGCGGCGTACTGCTTGATCTGGTCGAGGTTGGCGAGGTTCTCGGGGCTGGAGATGATGGAGAGCAGGAACTCGCGGCCCTCGGTGCTGGTGCCGACGCGCTGGGTGAGAACGTTTGGGCTTTGCTGGGCGAGGAGCTTGTAGTACGCGCTGATCTCGGACCAGTCGGCGAGCTGGAAATCGACGCCCAGGGGTCGGCCGAGGTGTTCACTGGGGTCGGTGACCTGCTGGACTGCGACGGTCGCGGGAGCGCCCAGGGCGACGATCAGGGCTATTGCCAGGGTACGGAAGCATGTCATGGCCAATCCTTTCATCTCGATTCCGGGCAGCCCGGGGAGTTGATGGTACGCGATCTCGGGGTTTGTCGCAAGCGTGCCGGTGGGTGAGATGATACGGATTCTGGCGCGGTGGGTTGTGGAGGCCTACTGGATCCGCCCGCTGTAGAAGTATTGGCCGATGCCGATGGTGAAGATGAGACAGCCGTAGAGCGCGTGCTCGAAGCTGACGAGCAGGGTTGAGCCGGTGCGGTGGTAACGCCAGGCGAAGATGAGACCGCCGGGCAGTGTCATGGCGACGGCGAGCCAGTTCTGGAAGATGATGTGGACCCATGCGAAGGCGAGAGCGCTAGCGACGATCATGGCCCATCGGCCCGGGAGCAGGGGTCGGTAGCGATGAAAGAAGAATGCGCGGAAGATGATCTCCTGTGCGTAGACGCTGGCGAGGGGGTAGCCGAGCATGATGGCGACCCACAGCCATGGGTCTCGGCGGACGAGCGAGAAGAGGATCGAGCGATCTTGAACGAGCCAGTCCCAGAGTGCGACGACGGCGAGCAGCGAGAGGCCGAGCGCGGCGAACAAGGTCAGGACGCGCGTGGCGTCCGTTGATGAGGCGTTGCGCCATCCCAGGCGACGGCGCTCGAAACGCCCGTCGATGAGCAGCAGTCCGAGACATACCGCGGCCCATGCCCACAGCGCCGGGAACAACCAGCCCGGGCCGGGGACGAACCGCCAGTAGAGGATCGGTCCGCCCACGAAGAGTGCGAGCATTTCGGCCCAGAGGAATGCGCGGGTGTGCGACGCACGGCGAGGATTGGTTGCGGGACGGGCGGTCGCCCCCCCTTCGTCCTTCGCCGTGTTCACATCGTTTCCGATCATGCAACGCTCCGTGGCCGGGGCCTACAATCTTGGACAGGGTACGCGATGGCACGGTCCGATTCACGCGTGGGAGGAGGCGCGTGCGGATCGAGTCGTGGAAACGCGTGCCGGGCCCGGCTCGTGCGGGGCGCTGCACACATACAGGAACCCGCCATGCCCAGCCAACCCGTCATCGTGGCTGCCAAACGCACGCCGATCGGCCGCTTCATGGGTGGCTATTCGCGCACGCCCTCGCCGCAACTGGGTGCGTATGCGATCCGGGCGGTGCTTGAAGAGGTACCGGCGCTCAGGGACCACGTGGACGAGTGCATTATGGGGTGTGTGCTGCAGGCGGGGCTTGGGCAGAACCCTGCGCGGCAGGCGGGGCTCAAGGCGGGGCTGCCGACCTCGCTCAACGCCGTGACCATCAACAAGGTGTGCGGCTCGGGGCTGCAGGCGGTGATGCTGGCGGCGCAGTCGATCAAGGCCGGGGACAACGGGTGTGTGATCGCGGGAGGATTCGAGAATATGACGGCGGCGCCGCACTACGCGTCTCTGCGCGGCGGGGTGAAGTTCGGCGAGGCGACGTTTCAGGACCACATGCAGCACGACGGGCTGACGTGCGCGATCGAGTGCTGGGGCATGACCGAGGCTGCGGACCACATCGCGAAGAAGTATGAGATTTCGCGCGAGGAGCAGGACCGATTCTCGGCGCAGTCGCATCAGCGTGCGGCAGCGGCGACGAAGAACGGGTGGTTCGACGCCGAGATCGTGGCGCTCACGGGCGAGCAGGTGGGCAACCGGAAGAAGCCTGGGCCGGAGGGGGGCGTGGCGCACGATGAGGGCATCCGGCCGGAGTCGACGGCGGCGGGGCTTGCAAAGCTTCGCACGGTGCCGGGGCACGAGTTCATCACGCCGGGCAACGCGTCGCAGATTTCTGATGGAGCGGCGGCGGTTGCGGTGTGCTCTGCGGATAAGGCCGAACAGCTGGGGCTCAAGCCGATGGCGCGGATTATCGCGTATCACACGCACGGGGTGGACCCGAAGGAGATTTTCTCGGCGCCCATCGGTGGTGTGCGGGGCGTGCTGGACAAGGCGGGGCTGGGGATCGACGACATCGACCTGTTCGAGATCAACGAGGCGTTCGCGGCGCAGGTGCTGTCGAACATCAAGGAACTTGGGATCGACGAGTCGAGGCTGAATATCTGCGGCGGGGGGATGGCGCTTGGGCACCCGATCGGTGCTTCGGGGGCGCGTGTGCTGACCACGCTGTTGCACCAGCTTCGCCGAACGGGCGGGAAGAAGGGCCTAGTGGCACTGTGCCTCGGGGGCGGCAACGCGGTGGCGATGGTGGTTGAGGTGTAGTGTGATGCGCGGGGATGCTGAAGGGGGAGGTTTCAGCGGGAATCGTGGGGTCAATTCGGTGGCGACGGACCCTCACCCCGGCCCTCTCCCGGGGGGAGAGGGAGCCTGAAGGGAGAGGGAATCTGAAGGGAGAGGGGGCCTGAAGGGAGAGGGAGGCGGAAGATTCTGGGCAGCGGCGCGGCAGATGCCGGTGGCGTTTTGTTTACCACTTTAAGGTTGCGCCGATTCTTGCCCTCCACACTCCTGCCCGCACTCGGGGCAACGGCTCGTGTTCAATCCCGCCAGGTCATACCCGCACTCGGGACATAACCCTCTCGCAATCCGCCGTGCACGGCTTCGATACATCTGCGGCCGCCACAGCCACGGCTTGCCGAGCGTGCAGCACACCACAAGGGCGACAGCGAGCAGAATCGCAACTCCGTTGCGGGCATAGCCGCTATAGATCGGTGTCACCCGCCGCCGCACCCCGGCACGAATGAGATCCGCAACAAAGTAGGAGAACGTTTCGGCTTCCGGTACACGCTCGAACGCCACCAGGAGTGAAGCCAAGACCGCGTCTTCTTCTTCCGGCGATAGATAGTCCGAATACACATAGAACTGCTCTGTGCGTCGCGTGAGGTGATAGAACCCCTCGTCGCGCCTGAGATCCCGAAAGACGCCCACCCGCACCTCGGCCAGGGGATAGCGCATCAGTTGCTCATACTCTTGCTCCCACGGGAACCACCACTGGAATCCATCCTCGGTGCGCATGAGATCGCCGTGCACAGGGCGCCCGTGTGCCGTACTCAGGTTCAGATTTCCGAAGACAGCCCGATGAGTCGTCGAGATCTGCCAGTTGGTCGATGGGATTGACACAAAGTCCACCAGCAGGGCGGCTGCGATCACCCCGATCAACGCTGGGTGCCCGAACCACCTCGACTTGGCGCGTGACTCTTGTTCCACGTCATCGCCACCATAATCGATTGTTGTGAGCCCGGCGAGCCGTGCGGACGGAACACAACGGACCTGTGCCGTGGTGCTGACGCGGAAGAGCGAGGAGGACCCTCACCCCAGCCCTCTCCCGGGGGGAGAGGGAGCCTGAAGGGATAGGGAGTGGGAAGAAGAAGAGAGAGAGGGAGCGCAGAGAGGGAGAGGAAGAGAGAGCCCGCGCTTGCGCTTGGGCCTCTTTTGTTGT
>JADFOF010000166.1 GCA_022563015.1 Planctomycetota bacterium | reverse complement strand
CTCAGGCATCGGAATCAGCGTTTGCGACATCCCGCCCGCGGCGGGCCACGCCGCCACTCAGTCACTTCGTCACTTCCTCGCCTACGGACACCCCGCCACGAACGCGTTCTGGAAGCAGAGGAAATCGAAGATGTCGCAGGCCGGGTCGGGATCGCAGTCGCAGGCGTACGGCTCGCTGAGCACGAAGCTGTTCTGGAAGCAGAGGAAGTCGAAGATGTCGAGCGTGCCGCTGCCGTCACAATCGGCGTAGCAGGACTCGCCCTGGAACTCGTACGCGCCCATGTCGACGATTTCGGTGAAACCACCGCCGGGAAGGCCTGTGTTGGGGGCACCGGGATCGTCCACGAATCGTGGGTTTCCGTCGAGATCGAAGGTGACCCCGGGAAGCACGAGCAGGTTGGCGCCCGCGTCGTTGACGGGGGAGCCGCCCATGATGTGGAAGTCACCGCCAGTCGGGTCCACGAAACCGGGGGGGACATCGATGTTGCCGACACCGCTGAACCCGCCTTGCACGTCGCTGAATCGCACGATGGTCACCGAGCCGGACTGATCGTTGATCTCATCCGGCAAGTTGCTCCACAGGATGGAGTTGTTCACAGCGGTGCTGCTGCTGGAGAGGTTGCAGATCGCGCCCCCCTGGTTGGCCGCGTTGCCAGTGAACGTACAGTCGTTTACGGCAGGTCCGCTGGCGTTGTTGTAGATCCCACCCCCGAAGCGGGTCGCCGTGTTGTTGCTGAACTCGCAGTTGGTCACGGCCGTGCCCTGGTTCCCGAAGTTGAACATCGCGCCGCCGTCCTGCGAGGTATTGCCGAAGAATTTGCACTTCTTCACGTCGGGCGCGCTTCCGCCGGAACTGGCGATCGCACCGCCGCCCTGGCCGCTGCTGTTGCCGGTGAACGTGCAATCGGTTACCGTCGGCTGGCTGTTCGAGTTGGTGATGGCGCCCCCAAAGCTGGTCGCCGAGTTGTCGATGAATCTGCAGCCGCTGATATCCGGAGCGCTTGATTCGTTGTACATCGCGCCGCCCGCGATGGCCGAGTTCGAGAAGAATGTACAGTTGGTAAGACTTGAATCGCCCACACTGTTGTATACTGCGCCGCCAAACGAACTTGCCCTGTTGCCCTGGAACGTGCAGTTCGTGATCTCCGCAATGAAGAGAGTGTTGTTCTCGACGTAGATGGCGCCGCCGAGATCGGCTTCGCAGCCGATGAACGAGCAGTCAGTGATCCTTGGGGCGGCGCCGGAGATGAAGATCGCACCTCCGCTTGTTGCCATGCCGTTCTTCATGGTGAAACCTGAGAGACTCGAAAAGATGCTGGTGCCGCCTGGGAACGCGAACGCGCGCGACATGCCTTCGCAATCAATGATGCAGTTGGCCCGGCCGTTGGCACTACGCACCGTTATTCCGTGGGCGGGAAACGTGATGTTGGTATTCCCGGTGCCTGTGTAGGTGCCGTCGGCGACAACGACGGTATCGTGGGCGGAGGTGGCAGCGGCAACCCCGGCCCTGATCGTACGTTTGGGGCCGTCCGGCGCCTGGCAGATCGGGCTCGTGCCCGTCCACGTGTTGTTGCCGCACGCGCCGTCGACGTAATACGTTTGTGGTGGTTCGGCGGCGGCGCACAGGCTGAACGTCAAGACCAGCGCGATCCACGCCATTGCTTGTTTGCGTCTTCGATTCATGTCCCTGCTCCTTGTCTGTCGGCCTGCGGACGCTCGACTCGCCCGAGTGTAACCGTTTCGTGTCGCAGACACAAGCCCGGCGCACGACAATGCCCCACCGTGGCGACGTTATCGGGTCGCTCTGAACGCGTGAGGCATCGAAACACGACCCGGAGCGGACTGCTTACGGATCAACCCGCCGGCAAGTCTAGGGACACCCCGCCACAAACGCGTTCTGGAAGCACAGGAAATCGAAGATGTCGCAGGATGGGTCGGGATCGCAGTCGCAGGCGTACGGCTCTCCGAGTACGAAGCTGTTCTGGAAACACAGAAAACCGAAGAGGTCGCACATGCCCGGCCGGGCTGCCGATGTCGCACGTCGGCCCGTGTTCTCGCACATGCACGCGCTCCAGACACACCCAACGTGACGCCGACTCGGCGGCGATCGTCGGTCCGGGCATTTTACAGGGAACCCCCCGCCAGAACAAGACTTTTACCAGTCTTGCCCGCCTGACACACCCTTGCGACTCGAAAAAGGGCCCTCATGGGGCTCCCTGGAGCGGCTCGTTATGGAAGCTCGAAAGCGGTTTCAACCACCGCGTCGGGTCCGCACCTGGACGGACGCCGAGTCTGAGCCCGCACCGGGCGAAGGCTCGGATCACGCTCGTCGCTAAAGATATCCGAGCCTTCGCGGACTCAGACTCGGCGTCCTGCACACATCTCGACGCACCATCTGACGTGAGGGCGCTCCGGGCGGGCGATGTTTGACCGCTTCCTGCCGGGCGCGGCTCGTTGGTCCGTACAATCGCCCATGCGCCCATACTACATCACGACGCCGATCTATTACGTGAATGACAGGCCCCATATCGGGCACTGCTACACGACGCTGATCGCGGACGCGGCGGCGCGGATGCAGCGGCTGATCCGTGGCGGCGACGGGACGGTCTTTTTCCTGACCGGGACCGATGAGCACGCGGAGAAGGTGGTGACGGCTGCGGCTGAGCACGGCGCCACCGCGATGGAGTGGGCGGACCTCAACGCCGGGCGCTTCCGCGAGGCCTTCGCCGAGATCAACTGCTCCCACGACGACTTCATCCGCACGACCGAGCACAGGCACAAGAGCCGGGTGCTGGGGTACATGCGAGAGCTGCTCGGGACGGGCGACGTGTACATGGGCGACTACCAGGGGTGGTTCGACCCGTCGCAGGAGGAGTACGTCACCGAGCACGCTGCACGCAAGGCGGAGTTCAAGAGCCCGGTGACCGGCAAGCCGTTGGAGAAGCGGACGGAGAAGAACTACTTCTTTCGGCTGTCGAAGTACGGTGATCGACTGCGCGAGCATATCGAGGCGCACGGGTCGTTCATCCTGCCCGAGGCGAGGCGCAACGAGGTGCTGGGGCGGATCCGGCAGGGCCTGCAGGACGTGCCGATCAGCCGGGCGATCACGGACGAGTCCGACGCTGTGCAGACCTGGGGCATCCGGATGCCCGGCGACGACACGCATCGGATCTATGTGTGGATCGACGCGCTGTTCAACTATCTGTCGGCGGTGGACACGGACGAGCGGCGCGAGCTCTGGCCGGCGACGGTGCACGTGATCGCCAAGGACATCCTGTGGTTCCACGCGGTTGTCTGGCCCTGCATGTTGATGGCGCTCGAGCGCGAGCTTCCCGCGATGGTGTACTCGCACAGCTACTGGGTGGCCGAGGGGCGGAAGATGAGCAAGAGCCTCGGCAATTTCATCGATCTGCCGCTTTTGCGGGGATATATGGAGCGGTACAGCCTGGACGCGGTGCGGTGGTACCTGATCACGCGCGGGCCGCTGGGCGTGACGGACGCGGACTTTTCGCACGCGAACTTCGTCGAGGTGTACAACGCGGACCTGGCGAACACGGTGGGCAACTCGATCAACCGCGTGGGGAACATGATCGGGAAGTATTGTGATGGGTGTGTGCCGGATCCGAAGGGGGCGACAGAACTTGAGGGTCACGATTGGCCGAGCATCGCGCTCGGGCACGTCGAGCGGATGACCGCGTCGGCGGACGGGTTTGATCTCGTGAGCGCGCTGCGGAGCGGGACGGATCTGGTGACGGTCGTGGACGGGTATATCAACCAGACCGAGCCGTTCCGGCTGGCGAAGAAACTCGACGAGGATCCGGCGAACCGCGATCGGTTGAATGCCATCCTGTATCACTGCGCTGAGGCGTTGCGAATCGCGTCACTGCTGCTCTGGCCCGCGATGCCTCAGAAGATGGAGGAGGTGTGGAGCCGGTGGAAGTGTGTGCCGCCTCGCGGTGTGCCGCTGCGAGAGCTCGCCGCGTGGGGCGGGGCGCATTCGCTCACGCCGGGGCAGCGGATCGAGAAGGGCTCGCCGCTGTTCATGCGTGCGGACGCGGACGATCCGCCACCGACGCCCATCGGCGACTGACTGCGGCTGCATTCCGCTCCCGGTCGCGATGGAGCGAAGCCGCCCCGGCCGTACCATCTGGCTGGGATATGTTCGCACATCTCGTCTTCTGATGGGTGGATCGCGCCTGATTTGGGCGGAAATCTGCGGCGGGGCAGCCGATCTTGACGTATCTTGTTCGTGTCTTGGCGGGCCGATCGGTCCGCGGCCATCGTGCACAGCTCAGGGAGGAATGTCGGATGCGAGACTCTTGGAAACTGGCGGCCTGTGTGGCGGGTTGTGGTGCGTTGGCGGTGGCGTGCGACCGGGCGTCCGCGCAGGAGTTCTTGCTCATGAACGACGGTTTCCCTGCTGCGGGCGTGTGTAATCCGGCGTGCACGGGAAATCTGCAGATGGGATTCGAGGAGCGGGAGATCGGCGCCGCGGCGTTCATCCTGGACGAGCGGTGGTTCCCGCTTCAGATTCTGAATGTGCAGATCCTGTGGTTCAACAACCAGGCGGGCGGCTGCGGTGCGCCGACCAACAATATTCAGGAGGGGATATTTGTGTATTCGGACCTCCCTCAAGGGGGCGTAGCGGACCCGCACCTGGTGTACGGCTCGCCGCCGATCCAGCTCACGGCCGGCTTCCTCAACAACTTTGACCTTGAGTCGGAGAACGTGATTGTCGAGAACGGCGGTGTGAACGATTCGATCCTGATCGGGATGCAGTTCGCAGACGGCGCGGCGCCGGCGTCGGGCGGCGTCGTGACCGATCCCTGCGCCGCCACGCTCGTCACAGATCTGAATGGTGCACCGAACCCGGTTCTGAGCTGGGTGAAGGCCACCGGTGGTCCGCTGGGCCCGGGGTGGTGGCCGATGAGCGCGTTCGGAGTCAGTGGCGACATCGTGATCCGCGCGGTTGTCGCGCCCGTGTGTTACGCCGATTTCGACAAGTCAGCGGGGGCCATATCGCTCGATATCTTTGATTTCCTCGCGTTTCAGACGGCGTTTGTCAGCAACGACAGGCTGGCGTGCGACTGCGATACAGGCACGGGACGGGGTCTCTGCGACATCTTTGATTTCCTGTGTTTCCAGAATGCGTTTGTCGCCGGGTGTCCGTGACGGCGTGCGGAGTGACACCTTGGAGCACGCGATGATCTCGCCCCAGGGCCGATTGCGGTCGCGGAATCAGGACCAACGACTCCGCGTTCGTCTTGTCACCACGAGAATCTTCCCGATCCGGGCGTTTTCTGGTACACTGGCGGTTTGGATCAGCGCCCGGGCCGTCGGCTCAGGCGCACGAACCCCGTGACCCGGGAGATTGACCATGCGAATCGAATGCTGGAAAGCCAGACTCGTCACGGCTGTGGCGATCGCGTTTGTTCCTGCTTCGCTCTGCGCCGCCCAGCCCGGCGTCGTGCCGGGGCACCAGAAGAACGGCAGCCCACCGGACAGCTTCTCGCGAATGCTCGACGGCGTCGATTACTCCGGGCGGGGCGTGATCCCGCTCGGTGATCTCGGTGGCGACGGTGTCGAGGTTTTGCGAGTCGGAGCCACCGCACGCATCGGGCCCGGCCTGCTCGAGCCGACCGACGGCAGGGACCGTTGGGTGCTGAAGATTCCGGCGACCTCCCCATCCCCGCGCCGGGTGCCCGGCGCCATGGCCTACGACAGCGCCCGCGGCGTGACGGTGCTGTTCGGCGGGTACGACGGCGCGCTCAATGACGAGACGTGGGAATGGGACGGCGTGAACTGGACACAGCGCTTCGTCTCGCCAAGACCGTCTCCGCGCGTCACGATCGCCATGGCCTACGACAGCGCCCGGGGCGTGACCGTGCTGTTCGGCGGCGTCACGCCGACGGGCCTGAGCAACGAGACCTGGGAGTGGGACGGCGTGAGCTGGGCGCTCCGGTCGTCCACCGGGCCGGCGCCGCGCCAGTGGCACGCGATGGCGTACGACAGCGTCCGCGGCGTGACGGTGCTGTTCGGCGGCAACCTCGGCGGCGCGCCCGGGGGGCTTCCAACCGACGACACGTGGGAGTGGGACGGGGCGACCTGGACGCTGCGCGGCGGCCCGCGCCCGCCCGCGCGCTTCGGGCACGCACTGGCCTACGACCCGGTCAGAGCCGAGGTCATCCTGTTCGGCGGGCGTGATCCGGCGATCGGTCTCTACGACGA
>JADFOF010000008.1 GCA_022563015.1 Planctomycetota bacterium | reverse complement strand
CCAGCCGTGCGGCGTCTTGTCGGCACGCCGTTGATACGCGAGCAATTGCTCAACCAGCTCGGCGGCGGCACCGGCGTCCGGTCCCGCGCCCAGCCGCTGGTAGCCCAGCACGAACAACGCCGCCCCCTCGTCGCTGCTTCCCGGTCGAGCCGAATCCAGGGCTCGGCTCGCGATCAGCTCGAGCAGGGGCGCGCTGTCGGCGCGCAGTCCGATCGAGACCATCGCCCGGACCAGCCACGGGTTGTCGTAGTCTCGAGCGAAGGCTGTTACGTTAAACTCGTCCGACTGGGCCGGCACCGGAAAGTGCCGATCCGCGTCGATACTCCCGGCGGCATTGACGGGGTCCTTCATCGCGACGATGAGCCACCACTCGGCCTCGCCGTCGGGCCCTGATCCGTCCGGCGTGACGTCCAGCCGGACCATCGAGCGGGACCGATCTGTCAGCTTCATCCCCCCGCCGGCGATCTGCGCGAAGGCGGCCTCGATCAGGAACCGCTCGCCGATCTGGCCGGACAGCGACGCCCAGTCGTAGACGTGCAGATGATCCTTGTTCGGATCGGCGCCCGACTCGTCGGTCCAGTGGTTGGGAACGCTCGCGATGAGACGTCCGCCGGGCGTGAGCACGCGGTGGGCCTGAGCGAGGAACGCGGAGGGATCGCGCAGGTGCTCGAGCGTCTCGAATGACACGACCAGATCGACCGACTCGTCCGCGAGAAAAGAAAGATCCTGCGCGTCGCCGACACGAAACTCCACCGCCGCGTGCTGTGCTGCTCCGGCCCCGGTGTGCGCGTAGTTCGCAGTGGCGTATTCGACCGCGAAGTCGCTGACGTCCAGGCCCGTCACGCGCTCGGGCTCGGCGTTGTACCAGAGCACCGCGCTGCCGTATCCCAGCCCGCACGATACGTCCAGCACACGATCGTTGGGGCGAGCGAACTGAGCGGCCAGCATGTACCGGGCGATATGCGCGTCCGAGCGCCGACCCGCCTCTCGGAACATGTCCGTGTGAAGATCTCGCTCGTCCTTGAGGATGCTGAGCGGATACGCCCGGAGCGCTTCTGCGGGCAGGCGCTCGAACACAAGCGTCGCCCGCCCTTCTCTGTCCTCGCGGTCGATCGCCGTATAGGGCAGCACCGCCTGCCCCCTCGGGTGCTTTCGCAGCCCGTGCCCGAGAAAACGCTGCTCCCACCACGCTCGTGGTTGGATCGTCAGGTGCCACCGCTTGTCGCGATCCTCGCGCGTGCCGACGCACACGAACAGGTGCCGGCGAGCGACGCGCACCAGTTCGGCGATGGCGCGGTCCACATCATCCTCGGCCAGGTGCTCCAGCATGTCCGTGCACACCACCGTGTCGGCGCTGGAATCCTCGAAGGGCAGCTCGAGGATCGAGCCCACGCTGAACCGACCCGGCGCCCGGCGATTACCCTCCTCCACGCAGCGCGTCGCCACATCCACGCCGCGCGCGTCAACACCGCCGGCCAGAAGCGCGTGGACCAGGGCTCCCATGCCGCACCCGACATCGAGCACCGATCCGCCGCCCCCGACCTTCAGTACGCGCAGGGCCAACTCCTCCGCGTCCGTGAACGAGGACGACCCCCACCGATCCTCTCTGTACCAGTACTCCTCGTACAGGGCGCTGTAGTCAATCTCTGACATGGGCCTCCATCCGCAGGTCTGTAACTCCTCCAAAGAAGTATTCTGTCCTGGGCATCGTAACCTGAAAAAACGCCGCTTCATCTTGCCAGTGGAGCATCCGCTGATTCTCGTAGTCCGGCGTGCCTTCTTCCGAGACAGCCGCCTGGACCTCGTAGAAGTTGACGCCCAGCGTGCAGTCGCAGATAAAATCGACGTTGATGACATCGCCCGCCGCGAACTGACGATCCCAGAATGTCTGCCCGTGTGCTCTGCCTGAGCGGATCGCGATGTCCTGGTTGAGCGTGCCCCATGAGTACATCTTCACCCCTTGCTTGTCCCGGAGGCGAATCGCGATGTTGAGGTGCGTCATATCGCGGTTCGCACGAACGCTGAGTCGAATGATCATTCGATCGCCGGGCTCAAAGACATTCGACGCTTCGCCCTTGTCGTCGAACACATCGACCGTGAGGATCTGTGCGTCGAAGTCGCCGAACGAGAGATCATCCGGGGCGGCACCTTTGTTTGGCGACTCTGAGTTGCCCGTGGTGTTGCGTGTTTGTGAGGATCGGTCGTTCGACTCGGCGTAGCCCGCGATCTGGGCGTTGTGCCATCGTTTCTCTTCATCGTGAAGCAGACGCCGATAGTCAAGTAGCACCTCGCCGCTCTCGCCGATCGATCGCATCTCGCCACAATCGAGCAACAGGGCTCGAGTGGTGAGCGTGCGGACCGCCTCGTGCGAGTGCGAGACAAAGAGCAGCGTGACGCCCTGGTCGCGCATCTGCGCGAGACGCTGAAAGCACCGCTTCTGGAACAGATTGTCTCCGACGGCGAGCGCCTCATCGACGATCAGGATGTCCGGCTCCAGTTGTACCTGGACCGAAAACGCCAGCCGCACCATCATGCCCGAGCTGTACGTCTTCACCGGCTGCTCGATGAACTGGCCGATGTCGGCGAAGCCCGCAATCGCGTCGAACTTCTCGTCGATCTCGCGTCGGGCCATGCCAAGGATCGCGCCGTTCATGTAGACATTCTCGCGACCTGTGAACTCCGGGTTGAACCCGCTTCCCAGCTCCAGCAGCGCGCCAACGCGCCCATGCACCTCGGCCCGGCCCGTGGTCGGGGCAAGCGTGCCCGCGATGATCTGCAGCAGCGTGCTCTTGCCCGAGCCGTTGCGGCCGATAATCGCGAACGACTCTCCTCGCTCGACCTGGAACGACACCCCGCGCAGGGCCCAGAACTCGCGATACAGCTGCTTTCGGCCGCGCAGCACGATCTGCCTGAGCCGATCCGATGGCTTGGCGTACATGTGGTAACACTTGCCCACGCCTTCCACGACCAAGGCAAATCGGCCGTCAGATGACATCGCCGAACCCCTTTCGGCTCTTGGCGAACCAGGCATATCCGAGCTGGCAGACCACGAGTGAGACGAGTGTCAGTACGCCCAAGGCTGCAAAGTCCGGGTACTCACTCCACAGGAGCGTCTTGCGCCCCTCGACCACGAGTGTCGCAAGCGGGTTAGCGCGAATGAACGGGAGGAACTGCTCGGGCAAACGGCTCATGGGATAGAAAATCGGTGTCACGAAGAACAGCAGCCGCTGCACGAACAGATTCACAAACTGGTTCGTGTCGCGCAGAAAAACCCCCAGCGACGCCAGAAACCAGCTCACGCCGAGCGTGAGCAGAATGGTCGGCACAAGGACGAGTGGAAACAGCCAGATGGTCTTTGAGACCGTGCCGAACGCCACGCCGGCCGCCACGAGGAGGATCACGGTGCTCACAAGTGCGCTGAACAACGCCGCGCCGAGCGCCGCGATCGGGAAGATATCGAGCGGGAACACAACCTTCTTGACGTAGTTCGGGCGCGAGACGATCATCGTCGGGGCCGCCGTCACGCAGTCCGCGAAGATTCCGAAGACGATCATTCCACAAAACATGGTGACCGCGAATTGCGCCCACTCAGCCCCACCTGTTGCCGGCGCGCCGCCCGGCACAGTGTCCCATTTCACCTTGAGCACCGTGCTGAATATGAACGTGTAAACCACCAGGATGAATATGGGATTCACCACGATCCAGACCATTCCCAGGAACGTGCCACGGTGCTCGGCCCTGACCATCCGCACGGTGAACTGCCGGATCAGCTCTCGGCTCGCCCAGAGCGATCGCACGGACCCGATCGGGTTGAGCAGCCCCATGATGGGCTGAGCCTGGGAGGTTCGAATCGCGATCTGCGTCATGGTGCGTCAACACTCGGCCGCGGGGCCTCGGATGGGGCATCCGCCGGGGTCAACCATACCCAGTTCCGGGGCCGATGTTCAAGTTTCGTCAGGACGGGATTCCGCACCGTGCCGAGGCGTCAGGCGAGCAGATTCAGCACGCTCCAGCGCGATCCGGACGCCTGCCCGAGCACACCCAGCGACACCTGGTACAGAATGAGGCTGCGCGACAGGCGGGTCGTCTCGACGGCGAAGTCGGTGTCGCGGATCATCGAATTGGCCGAGGACACGTTCACGAACGCCGACTGAATGCTCCGCTGTGCCGATCCCAGCGTGTTGCGTCGAAACGCACCGATCCGGCCCTGCTCGGTCGCCACGGTGGAGATGGCGGCCCGAACCACGCCCTGGGCCGCCGTCAGATCACCATTGACAAGGTTGAGAACACCCCCCGAGGTCAGATCGCCCAGGGCGGTCCGGCCGGTGCGACCCAGCGTCCGCGTGCTGATATCGGGCAGGCCGATCCCGACCCGGCCGGTCGGCCCCACGAGTGAGGAAATCTGGAACGTCGGTCCCCCGGTCACCGTCAGAGCGTTATAGAGCACGCCGACCGTAGCAGCGTTGGCCTGGCCCGGCCCGACGGCTCCCGTTTCGAGCGTCACACTCGCAGAGAGCGTGCTGGTCGCGACCGAGAGCGTTGTGCCCTCGCCCTGGGCTTGCTCGCCGTTGATCGTTCCCTCCACGTCGCGGCCTTCGTCGCGCACCGACGCGTTCGGCGCAAAGCTGGTGGCGCTGGCCGGGTCGACCTGCGCCGGGTCACCCTCGACAAACGTGTAGATCCCGGTGGTGGCCCCCGTGACCTGGCCATCGTCCACGATCTCGACCGTGACCGTCTCATCGCCGCCGTACCCCCCACTGCGGAGCACAACCCGTCCGTCCTCGACGGTCGCCTCGACGCCGGTCTCGCCGGTGTGTGCGTTGATGGTGGCGGTCACCTCTTCGAGCGTGGTTCCGGACGAGACGTTCAGTTCCACCTCTCCCGCCCCGCCACGGACCCGAAATACCAGCGTTTCCCCGGGCTGGGCGAGCTCGACGGTTGTGCCGCTGAAGTCCAACGCGACCTGGGCCCGCTCGGCCGCCTGCGTCACCGCGATATCGACGCGCAGCGACTCGCCGCCGGCCAGGTTGGATGATGTGACGGTGACAGCCGAGATCTGCGACGATACATCTGACACGACGAATGAGCGGCTGCCGTCGAGTTGGCGCTGGCCGGCGAAGATCGTCGAAGCGCCGGTGCGGTTGATGGCCTGAAGGATGGAGTCGGCTTCGAGCTGCAGGGCTTGCCGCTCACTCTTGGACATGCCCCCGGTGTTGGCGGCGGCCACGACCAGGCCGTCGAGTTTCCGCAGCAGGTTGCCCACCTCGCTCAGCCCGGTTTCCGCGACGGCGAGCACGCCATGGGCGCGATCGATGTTCCGGCTGGCCGCCTCGAGCGCACTCAGTTGCGAGCGGAGGTTTTCAGACGCGATGAGGCCGGCGGGATTGTCGGCCGCCCGCCTGATCGCCAGACCCGTCGCAAGACGATTGAGCGTGCGGTTGATCTGAAACGTCGAGCGGTTCAGGCTGTTCAATAGACCAGGGCTGGAAAACCCTATCGGCAGAAATGTCATGGCACCCCCTCCACGAGCGAGGCGACCTGTCGGCCGGGCACCGGCGCTCACAGAGTAAGGTCGGAAGTTCCACGCCCTGCGGCAAGTGGACACTCTGTCGGAATTGTCTCGATGTCCGATCGTGACACCCGAGCAGAACGATCCGTCGGTTATCGGCCCGATTCGCTCACATTGGCCCGACGGTCCGCTATGCCTTGCGGTACACAATCGCCAGGAACACGTCCGAGGGGTGGAACCGTCGGCCGGTTTGCTCGGACTTGGTCGCGAGATACGCAGGGGTCTGCGGCGCGATGTTGCCGAACACCTGCACGATCTCGACGTCGTTCTCGCGCAGCCACGCGTTCACGTTCTCCTCCATCGATCCAATCTCGGATTCGGGGCTGACGAAAAGCTTGATCTGCTGCATGTTGTTACTCCGGGTCTGTCGCCACCGGGGCCGGCGATCTGATCCGCACAGCTCAGCCAACGCCCGCCCGGGAGCATACACTCTCCCGGAATGCGGCATGTGACGCTCATCACAACCGGCGGCACGATCGAAAAGACCTACGACGAGCAATCGGGCGAGTTGGTCAATCGACGGTCGATGGTCAAATCGATGCTCCGCGCCCTGCGCCTGGAAGATACTACGCTCAACACGATCGAGCTCATGGAGAAGGACTCCAGCGTTCTCACCGACCGGGACCGCACGCGAATCTCCGACCTGGTGGGCGCCCTCATCGGCGACGCCGATGCGCCCGAGGCCGGCGGAATCGTCATCCTTCACGGCACCGACACCCTGTGCGACACAGGCGAGCACCTGCACGCCCACCTCTCCTCGCCGACCGTCCCGATCGTTCTCACGGGAGCGTTGAGGCCGTTCGAGATGAAACGCTCCGACGCGCTTCAGAATCTGACCGAGGCGATATTCGCGGCGGGAATTCTGGAGCCGGGGATCTACTGCGTCGCGCACGGCCGGGCGATGCGCTTCCCCGGCGTCATCAAGGACAAGGATCGCGGCACGTTCATCCGCACCCCAGAGGCCGACCCCTCCGTCGAGAGCAGGATCGACATCGGCGTCGGACCCACGACCGACAAGGTCTGAAGCAACAGACGGGCGGATCCCCCGCTGGGCCGATGATGGCGCCCCAAATATCGGGCGCGTTCAGCCCTTGATACCTGTGACCTTGACGGCGGTGTACCGCTGGCGGTGTCCGGTCTTGCGGGCGTACCCCTTCTTGGGCTTGAACTTGTAGATGTAGAGCTTCTCGCCCTTGACGAGCGGTTCCACGATCTCCGCCGAGACGCTGGCGCCCTTCACGTAAGGCTTCCCGATCTTCGCCTTCTTCCCTTCCTTGCCCACGAGCAGAACCTTGTCGAAGGTAATGGCATCGCCGGCTTTGGCCTCGCCGCCCTGATACAGGTCGATCAGGAACGACTCCCCTTCCGCGACCCTTCGCTGGCCGCCCGACTCCTCAATGATCGCAAACATCGGTTTCTCCCGGCTGACCGCGTCGGATCGGAGCGGACTCATCGCCCGGCTCAGGACCCGTCCGACAGCGGGTCGGAAGGATAGTCCGCCTTCCCTCCGAGGCAAGTGCCGGAGATTGGACCCATCCCAGCGTGCGGCGTCAGATCCGCACCCGATCGCGTGCCTGCCGCTCCGACCGGCGGCGGGCGCCCTCGCCGAGGATCCGCTTGCGCAGGCGGATGCTGCCGGGCGTGATCTCGACCAGCTCGTCCTCCTCGACGTACTCCAGCGCCTCTTCGAGCGACATGGTTCGCGGCGCCTTGAGCGTCACCGTCGCTTCCTTGTTCGACTGGCGGACGTTGGTATGGTGCTTCATCCGCGTGATGTTGACCGTAATGTCTTTGTCACGGTTGTGCTCACCCACGATCTGTCCTGTGTATACCTCGTCGTTGGGGCGGACAAACAGGACGCCGCGGTCAGCCATCGCCTCGACCGCGTAGCTGGTCACCCGGCCGCTTTCCGTCGCGATCAGAACCCCCTGCGGGCGCGTGACGACCTCGCTGCGGACCGGCTCGTACCGCAGATAGGTGTGGTGCATGATGGCCTCGCCCTGTGTCGCGGTGAGCATTCGGCTGCGCAGCCCGATCAGAGAGCGCGACGTCGCCTCGAAGACCAGGTGAGTCATGGCCTCTCCGCGGGTCTCCATCTTCTTGAGTTCGGCCCTGCGCGCTCCGACGAGTTCCATCACACGCCCGACGTAGGTGCTGCGCACGTCCACGGTCAGCGTCTCGATCGGCTCGCAGGTTCGCCCGTCGATGTCGCGGAGAATGACGTGCGGCTTGCCGACCGACAGCTCGAATCCCTCCCGACGCATGGTCTCGATCAGGATGCCCAGATGCAGGACGCCGCGCCCGGCGACGATGAACTCGTCGCTCGTGATTCCCGCCTCGACCCGCAGCGCCACGTTCTTTTCGAGTTCCTTGGCCAGCCGATCGCGCAGCTGCCGGCTCGTTACGAACTTGCCCTCGCGTCCGGCGAACGGCGAGTCGTTGATGCGAAACATCATGGTCATCGTCGGCTCGTCCACGGCGACCGGGGGGAGCGCCCTGGGGTGCTCCGCGTCGGCGATGGTGTCGCCGATATCAACCGGGTCGAGCCCCACCACAGCGCACAGGTCGCCCGCTGTAACCCGCTCCACCTCGACGCGGCTCAGCCCCACGAACTGCATCAAAGAGCGGATCTGCGCCGATCGATGCACGCCGTCGCGACCGATGACCGTGACACGCTCCGACTCGTGCAGCGAGCCGGTGAACACGCGTCCGATCGCAATTCTGCCCACGTACTCGCTGTAGTCGATCGTCGTCACCAGCATCTGAAGCGGGGCACCGGCGTCCGACCCGGGGGCCGGGATCTCGCACACGATCGCCTCGAACACAGGCTTGAGGTCCATGCCCCCGGACTCATCCGAGGGAGTCCGCGGCCACTCTGCACTGGCCCACCCCTCACGCGCGGAACAGAACAGAGTTGGGAAGTCCAGCGCGATGTCCTCGGCTCCAAGCTCGACCAGCAGCTCGAACACCTCTTCAACGACCTCCGTGGGCCGGGCGTCCGGACGATCGCACTTGTTGACCACCACCACCGGCGCCAGCCCCATCTCAAGGGCCTTGCCCAGCACGAATCGCGTCTGCGGCATCGGACCATCGAACGCATCGACGAGCAGGAGGCACCCGTCGGCCATCCGCAGGATGCGCTCGACCTCGCCGCCGAAGTCCGCGTGCCCGGGGGTGTCGATCACGTTGATCTTGTATTCGAGCCCGTCGTCGGCCTTGTACCGGATCGCACAGTTCTTGGACACGATCGTGATGCCACGTTCGCGCTCGAGGGGGTTCGAGTCCATGATGAGGTTGTGCTGGCCCCCGGCGAGTTTGCTCAGCTCGCCCGCCCGGAACATCCCCGACTGCATGAGCAGCTGGTCCACGAGCGTGGTCTTGCCGTGGTCAACGTGAGCGATGATCGCCACGTTGCGGATATTCGGCCCGGATGGACCGGCCATAAGCGTGCTCCCTGAAGGGCGAATCGATCAATCCGCCCGGCGCGTTGGAATCGGTCACCCACCCTCCTCGCCGACAGCGGGCAGTATAGGCCTTCACCAGCGTGCTCCGACCGAGAACACGCCTCCCGGATCCCTCCAGCCCGCACAGCCGGCACCGCCGATGGGCTCGCAGGCACACCAACTGGCCTCGCAGCGTGTCGTTTCCCAGCCGCGGTGTAGGTTACATCTGTACTCACGCAGCGTGAGGACAGACATCTCGGTCGCGCCGTGCCCGCACCTCTCTCCGAGAGGAAGACCGCACGGCCGGTCGTACAAGAGTTGGAGAGTGACATGCTGAAGAGATGCTCGTTCGCCCTGATCGGGGCACTGTGTTTGTGCGCGCCGCCACAGGCATGGGCACAGACCGTCATATACACAAACGATTTCGAGTCCGGTCAGATCGGCCCGGAATGGTCCTCCAACACATACCTTGACACCCATCAGCAATTCAGCACGTTTGTCGGCCGATACTCCCAGTTCGAGTGGGTGACGCTCACCATACCCGCCTCCTCGATTCCGCCGGGCGGCGGAGAATCTCCGGTCGACATGCTGGTCGAGTTCGATCTGTACGCGATCGATTCGTGGGACGGGAGCGAGCTGGTGCACGGCATAGACCTCTTCACGGTCAAGGTGAACGAGGTGCTGTTCTTCTCGGAATCGATCGCCAACACGCATTCTTTTCAGACGTTTCGTGAGCCGGACATCGGACGCACACAGCTCGGCTACGGCACGTGGAAAGACTCGATCTACCTCGATGTCACGGTGCCGTTCACGCACGACAGGGGCGCCGACCTCGTCATCAAGTGGCAGAGCCGAAACCTGTTGAGCCTTGCGGACGAGTCCTGGGGCATTGACAACGTGCGCGTGAGCGTCACGAACGTGCCGGCACCCGGGTCGATCGCGCTGCTCGCGTGCGCCACGCTCACCGGTCTGGTGCGCAGGCGCGGGCCGAAGTTCTGATACTCACCGCCCCGCACCGCGGCGCATCACAACTTCAGCCCGTCCTATGACAACGTCCCCGCCCTCGGACCAGGCCTCCCAACGCAGCGACTCGACGGCCGAGAACGGCGTCAGCTTTGCGGTCGGATCCAGGCCCAGCGTGGTGATCCACCGGACCAGAGCGCGCGGGCGAACCACGCCCAGCGACACCATCGTCCCACGGTCCGTCGGCTCCTGAACCGCTGACAAGGCGTTGATCAGGTGCGCCACCCGCCTGTCCGGGGCCTGGGACGAATCGCCGCCGTCCAACTCGACGACCAACCATGGGACGGACCCTCCACCGCGGACCTGCGCCGGGAGCGACTGGGCCCAACTGATGCGCGGGTTCGATCCCAGCCCTTCAACCCACGGACCGTTCACCCGATCGTTGAGCGTAACGCGCACGCTGCGCACCGCCCCCGGGAACGCGCCGTCCAGATCGAGCGCATCGGCCCTGTCAGAGGTACCGATGCCCGACACGAAACCGGCGATCGCCCCGTCCGCCTCGGCCGCCCTCTCCGCACCGCTGGTTTGTGTCGCCAGCGTGACCCGCACACGGGCCCAGCCGTCGCGGCGCTCCGATGGCGACCCTCCCGGCTTCCCTCCATCGCCACGATGCACCGCGAGCAGGCGAACGGGTCCGAGCGTGGGCCAGTCACCGTCCTCTTCGTCGATGTTCAGCATTGTCGCAACAAACCGTCCGACGACACCAAAGGCGCTCGGCCCGACGCCCATGACGGCGATCAGCGCGTCGTCCGAGACGCTGTCGAACGCCTCGCGCGACCACGGCTGAACCCCCTGATTCATCGCGTCTTGAATCCCGAAGGCGTCGAGCGAGGTTCGCCAGTGCGCCGTGAAGCCGCCGTCGCTCAACGCCGCGGACACGGCGCAGAACTCTCCAGCGGTCCCCACCTTTGCGCCGGGCTGGATCAGCACGCGAACACTCCGGCGCTCGAGGCGCTGCAACTCGCGATAGCCGCGCGTGTCGCGCAGCCTCGGTGCGCTCGCCGCGGGATCGGCGACCGACGCGAGCACACGCCGGAAGAACGCCTCGTGCTCGCTGCTTGTGAGCATGAGCGAGGAGACCTTGTCACGCGTATCGCCGGGGATAATCGCAAGATGAATCCTGCCCCGCTCGCCCGCCAGCACACGGGTGCCGTGTGCGATCGTGCGCGGCGTGAGTTCGAGTCGCCGGCGGATCCGGTCCTCGGCTGAGCGATCCACCTCCGCCAGCAGCACCCATCGGGGCCCGTCGGCACGATCGAGGTCGTCGAGCAGCAATGAGACTCGCAGACCGAGCAGCGCGTCAAACGCCTCGCTCGATGTCCAGCCCAGCTCGCGCGCGAAGTCGCCCCATGACACGACCGTCTTCGCCAGCAGTCCCGCCCGCTGGAACGATTCGAGGACTGCGATTCCCGGCTCGCTCGCTCGCAGGCGCTTCGCGTTCTCGATGACAATGACAGCGTCGATCGAGGCCGGGAAGTTGGCAACGCTCGATATCGGGTCGGTCGTCCCGTCCGCCGAGGCTGAGGACCAGCCGGCGATGACGCCCGCTAGAACAGCCATGCACACCACGGGAATCACGCCGGCGCGGACTCGCTGCATCCGGCGTAGTTCATACCGAGTCTTCAGCATCAATCGTCCCTGCCACTCAGGGGCGTCGCCCCGGGCTTGCGATCTGGTACAATTCGTCCGGATCGATGGCGGGCACGATCAGCCTCACGACGCCGCGCCACGCGTCCTGGTCGAACGCCACGGGCAGCACCCTGGTCCGCAGCCTCTCGTAGTGCGTCCGGTCCGCCTTCTCACCCCGCGCTTCGATCAGAGTCGTGAGATCCATCGTCGCCGCCGGCCGTTCCAACGGTCGGATCCCGCGCAAGCGCAACGACGCAATATCAGCGAACGGTGGGATCTCGGCCCGAGCCGAGTCGAGCGATCCACCGGCAGAGGCGTTCGAGATCACGGCCCCCCCTGCCCCGGACATCACGAGATGGTCCTCAAGGAATACGCCATCCGAGACACACGCCCCGGGCGCGAGCGGTTCAGACGGCATCCTCACGATCGTCACACCGATCGGGACGACCTTCAGATCAGCCTCGAACGAAAGTGGCAGAAGACGTTTAGCACTTTCGGAGGCTCCTGCCAGCGAGGTCGCGATCTCCGAGAGTTCCTCGCTTGAGTTCTGGATGAGCGACGTGACGGGTGTGTCTTCGAGCCCGAGCCGCGTCGCGTCCGGCGCGATTCGCTGCAGCACCACCACGCCGAGCAGCGCGACCAGTATGCTCGCGGCCACGGCCATGCGCCCGGCGCGGATCATCGAGCGCACCTTCGCGGGCAGGAACGACCTTCGACCATCCACCCGTGCGATCACGTCCGCCGTCACGTCGATGGGATCAGCGGGCCGCCGCAACTGTGCGAGGATCTGCTGCATGCGCGCGATGTCCTCGCATCGGTCGCCGTCGCCGCTGAGCTCGTCGAACAGCCGCCGTCGCTGCTCGAGGTCCAGCTCACGATCGAAGTACGCATCGACCAGCCGGTCGAGTTGCTGGTCCGACAGCGTGCATTTCCGCGTAGCGCGAGTTTTTCGGCCCCTGCCCTGGATCAATTCCAGACCTCCTGAACATGGTCAATGAGAGTCTCGCGCGCTTCGAGCAACAGCCGAAGCTTGCGCCGACCGCGATGGAGATGGCTCTTGACGGTTCCCTCCGGCATGTCGAGATGTCGGGCGATCACCGCGATGCGCCAATCCTGCTGATGGAACAGAATGATGATCTCGCGCTGCCGCTCCGGAAGCATCTGCAGGCACTCGTCCAGGGCGCTCCGCACGTTGTGCTGGATCTCGTCACGGGTTGGAGACCAGGCCGACTCGTGATCCGCACCCTGCCACGCCCCGACGATGTCCGAGTCGTAGATCGGCTTGTGCTTCTGACAGGTATTCACGTACAGCCTCTTGGCGATCGTGAAGAGCCACGTCGAGAACCGGTAGCGGTCGTCGAATCGATCCAGGTTGGTTAACACCCGAACAAACGCCTCTTGCACGATGTCCTCGGCCACGTCGGGCCGACCGCTCATACGCAGCATGTAGGCGTACAGCGACTGCTGGTGGGCACGGATGCAGGCCTCGGCTGCCGATCGATCGCCGGCGGCGGCCCTGCGGATCAGTTCTTGTTCCTTGGCGCGTGTCATGTCTGGTCCCCGAAGTATACAACCAGCCTGCTCGTGGGTTCACGCTCGCTGCAACGCGGCGCGGCGAATCCACGTGGAAAGCCCCCTCCGCTGGCGTGGGGGCCGTAGTTTCTATTCGTTTGATGCGCCGCAGGGTTCTGGGTTTCACGCCGCCCGGCGAGCACGACGCTTGCGACCGACCGTTCGCTGTTCCGGGGGCGCACGTCGATCGCCTCGCTGCTGAAGCTCCGAGACCAGTTCCAGGGGGTTTGGAGCCCACAAATCGGCCCCGATCTCCTCGGCCAGCCCATCGGCCCGATTGAACACGCCGCCCCCCACCACCAGCTGGATGTCCGGGCACGCGCCGATTTCACGCAGCGTGTCGATCAGCCTTCGCAGGCTGGGTAAGTCCGGGGCCCCGGCTGCGAACATCAACAGAACATCCGGCCGCGTCGAATGCACACGCTGCAGGATCTCGTCGTTGGGGATGTTGCCCCCGGCGAATGTCACTTGGAAGCCGGCGCTCTCCAGCAGGTCCACGCCCATCTGCGCGCCCAGCTCGTCGCTGTCCTGCGGTCCGCAGAACGCGAGCACCGATCGGCCGATGGGAGGCGCGATGGTGAATCGAGACGTGTTCTGATCGATCAGCACGCGCAGCAGCCGTGTACCGCAATGGTGCGATAACCGCGTGAGCTGATCTGCGCGATAGAGTTTCTCGATCAGCTCATACGCGGGCCAGAAAAGCTCGGGGATCAGATCCTGGGGCGATCCGACGTGTGCGAGTGTCTCATCGACGATCTGCCGCGCCTGCGGCCGGTCGCCGGCGATCAGCACCTCAAAGAATCTCTCGAGCAGGGTTGACGTGTCCATCGTGGTGTGTCCTTGGTCTGGTGCCGGAAGAGCCCCACAACAACCGACGATCGGTCTGTTCAGCGGATGGACCCCACGCCGGCGGCGTGCGATGCCTGTGTGCCGCTTCATCGAATTGCCCCGGCTTCGAGCGTGAAAGTTGTTGACAGTTCGAGCGGATGCCGCCCCCGGCGTATTCCTGCGCGACCGATAAGCGGTGGTGGCGGCGCGCTGCGTCCGCTCCTGCCGCGCGCATGGTCCTGATAACGATGCGAGCGCCCCCGTCGCCCGACCGCGCGCACTCGGAACGCACTTCAATCCGTCCGCTTCACTCCCAGGTAACACATGCACACGCCGAAGGTCAGCGGCGTGGCGATCAGGTCCTCGAAGCCGTGGGCATCGAGCATTTCGAGGACGGCCTCGCGCGGCATGAAGGCGCCGACCGACTTCGGGAGATAGCGGTACGCGCCCGAGCGATCGCGGCTGAGCGCCGTCGCCGAGCGCGGCATGAACCAGCCGCAATAAAAGTCGTTGAACCATCGCAACGGCGCGAATCGCGGGCGATCAAACTCGAGGATGACCAGCCGACCGCCGGGCCGAAGCACGCGTGCAAACTCGCCGACAGCCTGCTCCGGGTCCGCGACGTTGCGGATTCCGAACGCGATCGAAACCACATCGACCGATCGGTCGTCCAGCTCCAGCGCCATCGCGTCGCCCAGCCGATACTCGATCCGCGCCGCTTGCGCGCTGGGCAGCCTGTGCAGCTTGCGCCGGGCCTGTTCGAGCATCTCGGGGGTGAAGTCGATGCCGATGACGCGCGCCGCTGCCGTGCGTGCGAACGCTTGTGTCAGATCCCCCGTGCCGCACGCGACATCGAGCACGACATCGCCCTCGTTGACCCGCGCCCGGCGGACCGCGCAGCGCCGCCACGCCTGGTCGCGCCACAACGAGTGGACGCGGTTGTTCAGGTCGTAGCTGTGCGCGATGGCGGCGAACATGCGGCGGACCTTGGCCGCCTTCTCCGCGCTGGCGTGAGGATCGCACAGCTCGTCGTCGCGCCAGACGAGTTCGGTGTCGGGCCCGTGCGCGCTAGAATACTCGGTCGTCATGGATATGCTCAATCGTATGCCGCAGGAGATCGCGATCGGGACGGAGGCGACCCCGGTGCTGGTCGAGGAGTACGGCGGCGAGGTCGCCAACAAACGCCCGGCTGCTCGAAACCAACCATAGAATCGTCCCCCATGCTCAAGATCGACATCCACACCCATATCCTGCCGCCGAAGTGGCCGGACCTCGCGGAGAAGTACGGCTACGGGCGCTGGGTGAGCCTGGTGCAGCAGCATGATGCGGCCGGCGCGTGCTGTGGCGGGCGGATGCTGATCGACGGCGAGCCGTTCCGCGATGTCAAGCTCAACTGCTTCGACCATGCGGTACGGCTTCAGGAGTGCGACTCTCTCGGTGTGGACGTGCAGGTGCTCTCGACCGTTCCGATCATGTTCAGCTACTGGGCGAAGCCGGATCACACGCTCGAGCTTTCACGTCATCTGAACGACCACATCGGCGAGCTCTGCCGTGAGCATCCCTCGCGGTTCGTCGGGCTGGGCACGATTCCCATGCAGGCGCCGGACCTGGCGATCAGAGAGCTCGAGCGCTGCATGAAGGAATTGGGCATGGCCGGCGTCCAGATCGGAAGCCACATCGAGCAGCCGCGCACCGCGGACTGGAACCTCTCCGAGCCGGCGGTCTTCGAGATCTTTGAGGCCGCCCACGAGCTCGGGGCCGCGGTCTTCGTCCACCCCTGGGACATGATGGGCGAGCACGACATGGGACGGTACTGGCTGCCCTGGCTCGTCGGCATGCCCGCCGAAACCGCCCGGGCGGTGTGCTCGATGATCTTCGGCGGTGTCTTCGACCGATTGCCCGACCTGCGCGTGTGCTTCGCGCACGGGGGCGGATCGTTCCCGTACACGATCGGCCGGATCGAGCACGGGTGGCGGTGTCGGCCCGACCTGGTCGCCGTCGACAACGAGCGAAACCCGTGGAGCTACCTCGCCGAGGAGGGCAAACCCGCCAGTTTCTATGTCGATGCCCTCGTGCACAGCCGCAATACCCTGCGCTACCTGATCGCGCTCATGGACGAAAGAAGGGTTGCGATGGGCAGCGACTACCCGTTCCCGCTGGGCGAGGCCAAGCCCGGCGGTATGATCGACTCGATGTACGACCTGACCGACACCACCAAGCGTCGTCTGCTCGCCGGAACCGCGCTGGAGTTTCTGGACCTTTCCGAGGAACGGTTCGGGCCCGCCACCTGAACCGGGCCGGTCGACCCCTTCACTCGGCGCTGGACATGATCGAAAGCGGCACGAGAGCGTCATCGGGCTCGGGTGAGATGAAGAACGGCTCGTCGGCGGCAGAGAACGGCTCCAGGTCGTCGTACCACGACGCGTTCGGATCGAACTTCGCGAAGAAAGGCCTACGTACGAGGTTCGGGTCGCGCGCCTGCAGGTACTCGAGCACGAACGCCTTCACGCCCGCGATCTCCGTCACTCCGAGCACATGACACTTGCCCGGGAAGCACGACATGGACGGGCCGCGCACCGTGCGGGCCATGCCCGAAACACTCTGGTACGCCTGCTGGAACAGCTCCCATGCCTTGACGAGGGAAACCTCGAAGTACTTGCGTGCGCCGGTGTCGCGTTCGACGAACATGTAGTATGGAATCACGCCCATCTGCACGCCCTCGGACCACATCTGCGCCCAGACCTGCGGATCGTTGTTGATGTGGCGAAGGAGCGGGCTCTGCATGCGGATGTTGGCGCCGGTGGCGCGGACGCGCCCGATCGCGGCCCGAGCCATCTCGGTGGAAAACTCGACGGGGTGCGAGTAGTGGCCCATGATCGCGAGGTGCTTGCCCGAGGCCACGACCTGATCGAAGAGGCGCATCAGCTCGTCGGCGTCCGGATCGATGGTGAATCGCTGCGGCCAGTAGGACAGCGACTTGGTGCCGATCCTGATCGTCTGCACTGACTCGACGGCGAGCAGCGGCTCGATGTACCGACGCAGCACGCTGGTCTTCATGATCATCGGGTCGCCGCCGGTGATCAGTACGTCGGTCACCTCGGGATGCCGCCTGACGTATCTGACCAGCTGATCAGATTCCTTGCTGGCGAACTTCAGATCGTCGATCCCGACAAACTGTGCCCAGCGGAAGCAGAACGTGCAATAGGCGTGGCAGGTCTGCCCGTGACTCGGGAAGAAGAGGATGGTCTCGCGGTACTTGTGCTGCATGCCCGAGACCGGCTCGCCGTCCATCATCGGAACATTGTGCGACATCTGCCCGGCCGGATGCGGGTTGAGCGTGTAGCGGATGCGCTTTACGAGTGCGTCGATCTCGGCCTTTTCCGCCTCCGCCCACAGAAGGTCGCGGATCGCGCAGAAGTGCTCGTCTTCGAGCATGTCGCGGTGCGGAAACGTCAGCCGGAACATCGGATCGTCGGGCACTCGGTCCCAATCGATGAGTTGGTCGACGAGGTAGTGATTCGCACGGAACGGCAGCACCATCGAGACGATCTCGACCGCTTCGCGCAGGTCCGCGTCCAACGAACTCCACTGCGGAAGCTCGCCCACGTTGAAGCGCGTGATCGCGCGGTATCGCTGGCCCGTTGTCGCCCGGTCGATCACTCAACCTCCCCCTGATCCGAACCCGAACGTGTGACCCGGCCCGACCGCATATTCACGCTTGCCTCAATATACACGAACACCTCCGTACACGCCAATCCGCCGCCCAGAATCCTCGGGGTGTGGCTGTCCGCACTCTCGCGTTGGCCTGCGGCTCGACACCCCCGCTCGTGTGCGTCCGCGATGCTCATTGAGACAGGAGCGCAGCGCACAACGAAGTATAGCCGTGCGCTCGAGTGAATTCAAACTCGCACGCGCGTGCGCGGCCATGTGACGACTGGTCGTGCGCTGGCGCCGCGCACACACTCATCTAGTCGTTGTCAAACGCGTCCTCGATCCTTGCGATCAGGTCCAGCCGATGGGCCGCGGACACCTGATCGTCGGCCGGCTCTGCGCGCTCGAGCAACGTGGCGAGTACGTGCAATTGTGCTCGCGCCAATGCGGGTAGATCCGAGTCCGTCGCCGCGTCGTCCAGCTGCGCCGCCAGCAACTCGACATACGCTCGCTGAAGATTGCGCCGGTAGAGATCGACGGTGGCGTTGTCTTGTGAGAACTCACCGAACAGCCCCGCCGATAGATCGTCGAGCAATTCGGACGGCGCATACGCGTCGTCTCCGAGGGACTCGACGGCGTCGGCCATGCGCGAGATCCTGCTTCGGCTGACGAGCCTTCGCAGCACGCGATTCTGGGCCGACAGCACACGATCAGCCACGCCGCCGGACGTGAGCCGCGCCACCACATCGGGCTCGATGAACATCTCCGGCGTCGTCAGCGCATTCTCGATGAGAAAGGCCGCTGCCTCGCGCTGCCGGTGCGGTTCGATGCGGAAGTATCGGCTGTCCGCGTCGCCGTAGTACAGGTTGATTTCCTCGACGCCCCCCACCAGGCTGATGACGTGCCCGATCTCCCGGTTCCATTGCGCGAGCAGGGCGTCGTACATATCGCTCAAGAGCGAATAGTCGTCGTTCTCGCTGCAGGTCGCCTCGACCAGGTACGCGGCGATTCGATCCAGATTGGCCAGACCGAGCGTGGTCGCTTCCACGGCGTCACGGCTCAGGTCTTCCGTTTGCGCGGTCGGATCGACGCCGGAGCCCCCGCCGTAGCGGTACATCGGCTCCTCGATCTGCATCTCGAACAACTTTCGCAGGCCCTCGCGTTCCGCGTCGGAATCCGGGTACTGCCGATATCCCCATTCGATCGCGAAGTGGTCGTACGGCCCGACGCGGGGCATGAGCGCCGCACCGTCGCCCGGCTGCGCGACATAATTGAACCGCGCGTAGTCCATGATGGACGGCGCGGTGCCGTTGGCCTTGGTCCATTCCGGATCGCGCAGCTGCGCCACCGTGTAGCTCGACGAGGCTTTCATGTTGTGCGGCAGCCCGATCGAATGCCCGACCTCGTGCGCCACGACGAACCGGATCAACTCACCCATCAGGTCATCGGGCATCGGCAGCTCCTGCGCCCGCGCATCGCTCGGGGAGGCCTGCACAAAGTACCAGTCGCGCACCAGCTTCATCACGTTGTGGTGCATGCGCACGTCGGCCTCGAGGATCTCGCCCGTGCGCGGGTCGTGGACGTGCGGCCCGAAGGCGTTTGTGATTTCGGACGGCAGCCACCGGATGGTCGAGTAGCGCGTGTCCTCCGCGTCCCAGTCCGGGTCCTCGCGTGGATCGGGCGCGTACCTGCCGATGATCGCGTTTGTGAAGCCCGCCGCTTCAAAGGCAGGCTGCCAGAGCTCGATGCCCTCCTTGACATACGGCTTCCACTTCTCGGGCACGCCGCGCCCCACATACCAGACGATGGGCGCAATCGGGTCGGACAGCTCCGCCTCGGGATCCTTCTTTTCCAGGCGCCATCGTGATATGTACCGCACGGACTCGGCCTCGTGCTTCGAGTCGTCGCTGTAGTCCGTGAACGCGACACGGAAGAATCCGACGCGGCTGTCCCAGCGTCGCGGCTGCATCGGGTTGCTCGGCAGCAGGACCATGCTGTGATGGATGATCGCCGTGACGGCGCTGGCGCGGGCGCGCGACCCCTCGCTCTCGAGCTTGTACGTGGCGAGGACCTTGGTCTCGATGTTCTTCGGGAACGACTTGACCTGCTCGATGAAGCTGCGCTCGCTGTCCATCCCCTTGGCGCCCAGCGCCCCGCCGGCCGAGAACTCCGGGACGTCCTTCTTGAACAGATCCGTCACGTCGATCACGACGGACTTGTCCTTCCCGTACGCCTTGACCGGCAACACTTTTATGATCGGCGCCAGGCTCGTCGCCTCGACCGCGTTCCTGATCGGGTCGTCCACGTCGGCCCGGATCGTGTAGTGCACATCGCGCAGCAGCACCTTCTGGCCCTTCAGCTCCCACCGCACGACCCGATCGCCCACCGGCATGCCCGCGTAGGAATGACCCGCCTGGGTCTGCGCGATCTGCGTCACCCACAGCATGTGCGGGCCGAACCCGTCCGGCAGGATCTCGTAATACAGCCTGTCGCCGATCGTGTGCACCGTGAACAGACCCGTGTCGGTGACGGCCTCATCGGTGATCACCTCGTCGTACGGCTTGATGTCCGATTTCTTGTCCTTCTCGTCCTTCTCGTCCTGACCCGCGACCGGATGGACGACCGCCCACGTCGCCACGAGGCACACCATCACTCTGCACGGATTCATTCGCATGGCGATCTCTCCATCCCTTACGGCGTTCGCCGGATGGCGCGTCACGTCCAGCGCACACCCGGTTCGACGGCGCGGCACGGGCGCGACCGTCCCACGACGGCCAACCCCTGGCCGCCCATCAAGAACATAATCGATTTCGCCCCTGATACAAGGGCTGTGCCTCTCCTTGCACCGCACAAAGCGCCGCACCACCAAACCAGACCCAAACCCACTCCGCCGCACGACCGATTTCGACTGCGTTGAGCTGCCGGACCATGCGCGATAGGTGCTGTCTTTGCCTCGAGGCTTGCCCAGTATACCAGGGACACACGGCTTGTCCCTTTCCCACCGTCCTGCTTCTGGCCGCGATGTGCTTTGCCCAAGTCGGGATCGCGGACATCGCGCTGCCCGCGATCGTCGGCAGCAACATGGTCATGCAATGCTCGACCGACGCCGCCCTGTGAAGGTGGGCCGCGCCCGGCGAGCGGATCCACTTCAGTGCGAGCTGGACCGATGCGGACACACTTGCGACGTGCGTCCACTTCGGCCTGTGCGACTCGGACGCGGCATCGAGGAGGCGGCGTGGCCGGGAGGGGTGCATCAACGAATCTACTGAGTGACATTGTGACCAATGAACGGCGGGGCGAACCGAGCTGCGGTTTGCCTTGACGATTGCCTGATCCCTGATCCCTGATGCCTCGTACCTACTCCGACCCGCGTCCGATGGGGAGGAAGTCCTTTTCCTTACCCTCCGACCATGCCTTGAAGCGTGGCCAGAAGAGATCGCGGAGGAGGATCTTGAGGCACGCCGCCACCGGGATCGCCAGCAGCAGGCCGTACACGCCCATGAGCGCGCCGCCGGCGATCGATGCGAACAGGATGGTGGGCGTGTCCATGCCGGTGGCCTTGCCCTGGATCCTGGGGGTCCAGACGTAGTCGTCCAGCGCCTGTCCCGCGAAGTAGACGACAGTGGGCGCGGAGAGGATCCACCACCACTGCTCGCGCAAACCCACGCCGTGCGACTCGAGCAGCATCAGGACGATCGAGATGGGGATCCCCACGAGTGCCAGGTAGGGAACGATCGAGAGGATCGCGACCAGCGGGCCGAGGATCAACGGGGCCGGCACGCCCACCAGCCAGTACGCGGTCGTAAAGATGAACGACTGGATGAAGGCGATGGTGATGCGTCCTCGGATGAAGCCGGCGATGACCTGATCCATCTGGCCGAGCAGGTTCAGGTATTGCTCCTTGTTCTTCGACGGGATGAGCGAGCGGAGGAACGCGAGCACGCGGCTGTAGCTGATCGAGATGAAGAAAAAAAAGAACGCGGTGAGGAACGCCATGAAGGCGAGCAGCCCCAGCGAGGTGACGGTGCGGATGGCGGCGCCGGCGGCGCCCACGCCCGTGCCGAACGCCCTGCTCGTGAGCGCTTCAGAGTTGCCCTGGACGTAGCGCGAGGCGAGGTCGAATGCGGTGAAGAGGACGGGCTCGTCGGCCTGGGCGACCGGGCGGCCGGCCTCGTGGTCGCCGAGCTTCTGCGCGATCATGTAGCGGCACCAGAACCTGAAAGGCCACGAGGACTGGGCGTAGCTGCGCTGGGCCAGATCGAGCGTGAGCGGTCGCGTATCGGCGGGCGCGAACCGTGCATTGGGGGGCTCGAACGCGCCGGGCGGTTCGACGACGATCTCCATCCGGCGCTGATCGTCGGGGAACTCGACCCGCGCGGCTGTGATCGTCTCGGCCTCGAGCTGAGTTACGAGTGCGTCGGCGACATCCTGGACGACTCCGGACTTGGCGGCGTTGCGGGTCAGTTCCTCGATCGCGCGCACGCCCTGGGCGACGCCGAACGTCAGACCCAGCGAGATCGGCGCCACGACGATGAAAACGACAGCGGCGATGATGAAGGTCGCGGCGCCCTGGCGGCTGACCCGGTCGGACCTGGTCATGCGCTGAACGATCGGCTCAAAGAGGTAGGCGAACGTGAGCCCGAGCAAGAGCGGGACGGTGACGATGCTCAGGCGATGGCCGAGGTACAGCACGCCGAAGACCGCGGCCAGCACGAGCACGTCTCGCACGGGCTGGATCTGCCACAGGTGCCTGGTCATCCACGGCGGGGGCCCGCCGCCGTCCTGGGACGCGTTCTTGGGACCGCCTTCGGTGCGTGGCTCGGCCATGGGCACAGGCTAGCACAGCCCGGGGCGGACCGCACGGGTCAGTTGTCGGAGTCGGCCTTTGGAAACGCCTTGTCGAACTCGTAGACGGAGGCGAAGTCTTCGAGGCGGTCCTCGTCGCTCTTGCGCATGAGGCCGGCGTCGATCATCGCGAAGACGATGCGGCCGAAGTCGTCGGTGGCGTGGACGCCCCACCTTGAGAGGACGGTCCGGGCCAGCAGGCCGTAGCGATTCAGGGCCAGATCGCGGAGCCCCTCGCACAACTGGCGGCCGTTGACGTGGTGCTCGCCGGACGATTCGCCGGTCTCGATGATCTCGGCCTCCTCGACCCGTTGGAAGAGCTTGACGGTGTGTGCGAGCCCCTGCTGCACGAACGCGAAGGCCTCCTGCGGGTACTTCGTCTTTCGGTGAATCTCGTTGAAGTCGATTTCGATCTGTTCGGGCACGGCGAGAATCCCCTGTTCAGGCGAGATCGTCGGCACGGGCGGGCATCGGTGGGCACAATGGTAGGCCCGGGCATCGCGATCCAATCCCGCGGGTCCGGACGGGCGTTTGTGTGGTTTTCGAGGGGGAGGATCAGGGTCGGCTGACATGGGGATTCGCGGCCAGGCGCCAGCGGAGCCGCCTGGCAGCCCAGCGGCCGGCGTATCCCACACCGATCCGCGGCGTGTTGACCACCGCGGCGCGCGGAAGCGGCCTGGTCCGGGCCCGCTCGAGGTGCAGCGGTCCGGCACGGGTCAGGTCCACGCCGTCCAACTCGCGCGTGATGCCCAGGGCCTGGGCGAGCTTGGCCGGTCCCGAGCAGAGGTCCGTCTCGCGCAGGGGTTGCTTATGGGCGCGGCGGGCGGCACGGTTCGTCCGCATCACGTCCAGCCCCTCGACAGGTTCGAGGGCGCGGATGAGCACGGCGACAGGTTCGTCCCGCCGGCCGCACACGACGTTCACACAGTGGTGCATGCCGTAGGTGAAGTAGACATAGGCGGTGCCTGCACTGGCGTACATGGACTCGTTTCGTGGCGTTCGGCGTCCGCCAAAGGAGTGGGCCGCGCGATCCCGGACGCCGAGATACGCCTCGGTCTCGACGATGATCCCGGCCAGGCGCGTGCCGTCGTCCAGTGTGCGGACCAGGCGCTGCCCGAGCAGCCGACGAGCGAGCGTCTCGGGATCGACAGCCAGAAACGAGCGCGGGATGCGGTCCATGGCCGGACGGTACGCGGGCGGGGTCGATTCAGTGCGGTGCAGCCTGCTCGAGGAGCACCTTGATTCTCTCGGCCATGGCGCGTGCGGCGACGGCGCGGTGGCTGAGTTGGTTCTTGCGCTCTGGTGAGAGCTGGGCGCTTGTCGCGTTGAATTGCGGGGGGACAAGGAAGAGTGGGTCGTATCCGAAGCCGTTCTCGCCCCTGGGAACGTCGCCGGGCAGGCCGATCCTGCCCTGGAACTCGCCGCTGGTCGTCGCCAGGATCTCAGTAGTGCTCTTTCCAACAGACCTGCACAGCACCATCGAGCAGACGAAGCGGGCGGTGCGCTGCTCGGGGAGGACACCATCGAGTTCGCGGAGCAGTCGCTCGTTGTTCGCTTGGTCGCGCTGATCGCGGGTGAGGCCGGTCTCCCGGCCGTCCGTGCTGTAGTGGCTGGAGATCACGCCGGGGGCGCCGCTGAGGACGCCGACCTCGATGCCCGAGTCGTCGGCGAGACAGAGGCGGCCGGTGAGCAGCGCGTAGGCACGGGCCTTGATCGCGGCGTTGTGCTCAAATGTCGCGCCGGTCTCGTCCGGTTCTGGAAACGGGAACCCCGGCAGTTCGCTCAGGCCGACGATCGCGAGCCCGTCGCCGGCGAAGATCGCCCGGAGCTCTTCGACCTTGTGCGGGTTTGCGGTGGCCAGGACGATCGGTTCCATCGACATCCGGTCTCCGTTCACTTGCCCCGAGGGTTCGGACTGTATGCAATGCGGGTATGAGGCACGAGGCCGAAGATCGGGCGGGGATCGCGTCGGCGGCGGCGCGGGCGCTGGCGGAACTCTCAGCGGAGACGATCGCGGGCGCGGTCGTGGGGTTCGACGGGTTTGTGGACTCGATCGCGCGGGTGGTCGATCGCCGCCACGACATGTCGGCCGGGGGGTACGAGCCGATCCGCACCATCGAGGCGTACGCGGCCCGGTGCGCGGCGGCGGCGGGCAAGAGCACGAATATCGAGGTCGTGGACATCGAGACGCGATGGGGCGGCAACGGCCCGCTGCTGGCGGGGTCGCTGGCGCGCCTGGGCGCCCCCACCACCTACATCGGCGCCGTGGGTCGCCAGGACGATCCGCGCGCGCTCGACCCGATCTACGCGCCCCTGGAGGCGTGCTGCCGGCGCGTCATCGCGATCGCGCCGCCGGGACGCACGGACGCGTTCGAGTTCGACGACGGCAAGCTGATGTTCAACCGGACGGGGAACGTGCAGGGGATCGGGTGGGACCGGGTGCGCGAAGTCGTCGGCGTCGATGGCCTGGTCGAGATTCTGCGCGGCGCCCGCGTGCTCGGGCTGGTGAACTGGTCGCTCATGGGCGAGATCGAGAGCGTCTGGCGCGGGTTGATGCGCGAGGTGTTCGGGCGTCTGACCGAGCGCGGCCTCACGCTGTTTTTCGATCTCTCGGACCCGGCGAAGCGTTCCGACGACGATCTTCGGCGCGCGCTTGAACTCATGCGCGAGATGCACGCGGTGTTCCCGGTGACGCTGGGGCTGAACCTGGCCGAAGCGCAGCGGGTCGCGTCACTCGTCGGCACGGACCTTGACGAGAAGGAGCTGGTGCGCGGGGCGGAGCGGCTTGTCAACCGGCTCGACATCGGCTGCGTGGTGATCCATCCGCGTCACGGTGCGGCGGGTGCGACGGACGACGGTGAGGCCGCGTGGTTTGCCGGCCCGCTCGTGGGCCACCCCAGGATCTCGACCGGCGCGGGCGACCACTTCAATGGGGGGTACCTGTTTGCGCGCACGAACGGGCTGGGGTTGTCCGAGAGCCTGGCGGCGGGGTGCGCGGCCAGCGGATGGTTCGTCCGGCGCGGCGTTGCGCCGACGCGCCGCGATTTGATCGAATTCCTCGGCGACCTGCCCGAGCCCGCCTGAGCGAGGGACTTGCCGCTCACGTTGCACCCCTATAGTTGGCTCATGGCGACTGACTTGCTGGAACGGTTAGGGCTCCTGGACGACCCACGGGTCGTGCGACCGGAAAAGATTGACAAGGACGCGGTGGCGAGCGTGAACCCGGCGACCCAGGAGCCGATCGCGGGCGTGCGCGTCGACACAGAAGAAACCTACGAGCGGACCGTCAGCGCCGCGGTCGATTCGTTCAAGGCCTGGCGCGAGGTGCCCGCGCCGCAACGCGGCCAGGTGGTGCGTGCGATCGGCGAGGAACTGCGGCGTCATCGCGACGACCTGGGCGCGCTGATCACGCTCGAGGTCGGCAAGCTCCTGGCCGAGGGCGTCGGCGAGGTGCAGGAGACGATCGACATCGCGGACTTCGCGGTCGGACTCTCGCGTCAACTGCACGGGATCACGATGCCCAGCGAGCGGCCCGAACACCGGATGAGCGAGCAGTGGCTGCCGCTGGGTCCGATCGGGGTGATCACGGCGTTCAACTTTCCCAACGCGGTGTGGGGGTGGAACGCGATGCTGGCGGCGGTGTGCGGCGACGTGGTGATCTGGAAGCCGAGCCTGCTGGCCCCCCTGACCGCCGTGGCGAGCAACGCCATCGCCGACCGCGTCGCGACGGAGATGGGGCACCCGGGCGTGTTCACGATGGTGATGGGGCCGGACGCGGTGATCGGTGAGCGTCTGATCGCGGACCGTCGGCTGGGGCTGATCTCGGCGACGGGTTCGTGCCGGATGGGCCGGCGTGTCGGGACGGTTGTCGCCGAACGCCTCGGCCGGTGCCTGCTGGAGCTGGGCGGGAACAACGCGGTGATCATCGAGCCGGACGCGGACCTGGATCTGGCGCTCAAGTACGTCGTGTTCGGCGCGGTGGGTACGGCGGGTCAGCGGTGTACGTCGACGCGGCGGCTGATCATCCACGAGTCCATCGCGGATGGCTTTGTCGAGCGGCTGGTGCGCGCGTACGAGACCGTGCGCATCGGCGATCCGATGGTCGAGGGCACGCTGATGGGCCCGCTGATCACGCGTTCGGCGGTGGACGGGTTCCTCGCGGCTGTGGCGACGGCGAAGGAGCAGGGTGCGGAGGTGCTCACGGGCGGGGATATCGCGCACACGGAGGGGCTCGACGGGAACTTCGTGCAGCCGACCGTGGTCCGCGTGCCCAAGGGT
>JADFOF010000007.1 GCA_022563015.1 Planctomycetota bacterium | reverse complement strand
TCGTGTCGCAATGGCGTGAGCTGCGCCGGGTTGCGCAAGAGCACGTGGCTGATCTGTCGGATGAGCAGATGGTCGGGCAACCAGTCGCGGGCATTGCGATGAACCACCCGGCGTGGGTGTTGAGCCACCTGTCGGCCTACGGGCCGGTCCTGGCGGGGATCCTGCGTGGCGAGCCGGTCGAGGATCCGATCTCGCACAAGTATGGCCGTGGCAGCCAACCGCTGCGCGACGCGTCTGAGTATCTTCCCAAGAACGAGTTGATCTCGAGTTTCGCAGCGGCATACGACGATGCGGCGATTGCATTTGCGGACGCAACCACAGATCGTTTGTCGCAACCCACGCCGATCGAGCGATGGCGCGAGCGATTTCCCACCATCGCGTTCCTGCCCGGGCAGTTCCTGGTGAAGCACAACGCGTACCACCTCGGGCAGTTGAGCGCGTGGCGTCGCGCGTCGGGTCTGCCGCCGATCTGAATTGGTCGCGCCGCGATCGCCTACAGTCTGGCGTGACGCTGAGCACGACGGAACAACGGCTGTGCGGGATCATCGAGGCAAGGGCCGACGCGCTGCTGGACGACCTGAAGCGGCATGTGGGAATCGCCACCGGTCCCGGCGGCAAAGCGGGGCTCGACGAGACACGAGAGGTCTTCATCGGGCGCTTGCGCGCGCTGGGTGCGCGGATTGACCTGAAGCCCGGCGATCCGAAGCCCGACTGGCTGCTCGGCGGCGATCGCGCGGGCGCTGTTCCACCCGCGGCGGTATGCACCAGACCCACATCGAACGGCACACCGCCGACGGTGCTCATCGCCGGCCACCTCGACACAGTGCACGAAGCAGCGTCCGGTTTTTGCAGCTTGAATATTGCGCCCGACGGCGAGACCGCAACCGGGCCGGGATGCGTGGATATGAAAGGCGGGCTGGTCATTGCGATGGCGGCCCTGGAGTCGCTGCAACAGGCCGGGCTCGACACCGCGTGGACGTTCATTCTCACGAGCGATGAGGAGACCGGTTCGTTTCACTCGGCGCGGGCGCTGCGTGAGCAGGCGGCGCGGCACGAGTTCGGGCTGGTCCTGGAGCCGGCCCTGGCGGGCGGAGAACTCGCGATCGAACGCATGGGGAGCGGGCAATTCATGATCGAGGCCCGGGGTAAGGCGGCGCACGTCGGACGCGCGTTCACCCAAGGCGTGTCGGCAGTGACGGCACTGGCAAAGGCGGTGGTCGCGGTGAGCGAGATGCCCGAGCCCGATCAAGGCCGAATACTCAGCGTCGGACCGTTGACCGGCGGGACCGCGACCAACGCCGTGCCCGATCTGGCCCGTGCGTGGGGAAACTGCCGCTTCACGACCAGGCAGGACGCAGCGCACATCGCGCGCATGCTCGATGATCTGCAGACGCCCGGGGACCAACTGCCCAGCGTGCGCCTGCGCCGCGTGTTCAACCGCCCGGCGAAGCCGCTGACCGATGAGACGGAGGCCCTGGCGCTGCGGGCGCGGGCGGTGGCCGAGGACCTGGGGCAGAAGCTCCCCTTCGCCGCGACGGGCGGCGTGTGCGACGGCAACATTCTCCAGGACGCCGGGCTGGCGACGATCGACACGCTCGGGGTTCGCGGCGGCGGGCTTCACACTTCGAGCGAGTGGATCGAACTGCCCAGCCTGGTCGAGCGGTGCAAGCTGCTGGCGGTGCTGATCCATCGGCTGAGCACGGACGCGCCCGACACCGGCGGTGCATAACCTCTTCCGGACGCACCTTCGCCAAACCGCTCATCGAGTGCGGCCGGGTGTCCGAAGTAAGGGGCTGTGATGACGACCACGCGAACAGAGACGACCGTCGGGCAGCAACTCCGCGACAGCCGTGCGATCAGGGACGCGATCGAGTCGATCGTCGCGGAGGTCCGTTCCCGGTCCGCCCGTATCACGGATGTCCGCGGGCCGATCGACGGGGAGACCGAGTCGTACCAGGCGTTCATGGACCGAGCCGCACAGGTCCGCGGGCGCGGGCTCCTGTACCCCTATGTCGGCTCGGGCGTGGGCAACGGGGCGCTGGTGGAACTGGCCGACGGGTCGGTCAAGTGGGACATGATCTGCGGGATCGGCGTCCACTTCTTCGGGCACTCGGACCCGGAGTTGATCGAGGCGGCGCTGCTGGGCGCGATAGACGATACGGTCAAGCACGGCAACCTGCAGTCCAACACGGGAGCGTTCACCTTCGCCGAGACGCTCTTGACCGAGGCGTCCAGGGCCAGCCGGCTCGCGCATTGCTTCCTGTCCACCGGCGGTGCGATGGCCAACGAGAACGCGCTGAAGGTCTGCTTCCAGAAGCACGCGCCCGCCAGCCGTGTGCTCGCGTTCAAGGACTGCTTCATGGGGCGCACAGTCGCGATGAGCCAGATCGGCGATGAGGCGGCCTATCGCGTCGGCATCCCGCTCAACTTCCTCGTGGATTACATCCCGTTCTACGACGAAATCGAAGCCCGGCAGATCGGCGAAGCGCGCTACATCGAGCGAGCGGTCGCCCAGTTGCAGGAGTACGTCGATCGCTATCCGGGACAGCATGCGTGCTTCGTCTTCGAGCTGATCCAGGGCGAAGGCGGGTTCAACACCGCGCCGCGAGCCTTCCACGACGCACTCATGAAATGCTGTAAGGCGAACGACATCGCGGTCTGGGTGGATGAGATCCAGACGTTTGGTCGCACCGAGTCCATGTTCGCGTTTGAAACACTCGATCTCGGCCCGTACATCGACGTTCTGTGCGTTGGCAAAATGACCCAGGCCTGCGCCACGCTCTTCACCGAGGAATACAACCCCGGGCCGGGGCTCCTGAGCGGCACGTTCACGGGCGAGACCGTGTCGTTCCGCGTGGGGCAGCGGATCATCGAGCGGCTGCGCGACGGCGGCTACCACGGCCCGAACGGCGCCAACGCTCGCCACTACGACCTGTTCGCACGGCAGGTGCGGGCGATGGCGGATCAACACCCCGACTGGTTCCCGCCCGTCCCGCAGAAGACCGGAACACCGGGCGCAGCGGACATCGTCGGCGGTGCCGGGGGCATGATGCGGTTCACGCCGTTCGCCGGCGACAAGGACGCGATCGTCGCCGCGTGCCAGACGTGCTTTGACGAGGGCGTAATCCTGTTCTACTGCGGGCACGACCCGTACCACATCCGGATGCTCCCGCCGCTCGGCGTGATGCGGGACGACGATTGGCCTCGCGTGTTTGAGTGCGTCGAGCGCGGGCTGTCGCGTGCGGCGTCCGATGCCTGATCGATAAGGACTGACTCGCTCACAAGGACCATCGCGTGTTCCTGATCCGCAGAACAAAGGTTGAGGACGTCCCGACGCTGCTGAAGCTGGCCAGGATGGTCCACTTCATCAGCCTTCCCGCCGACAAGGACATCATCACCTCCAAGGCGATCCACAGCCGAAACTGCTTTATTCGTGCCGCCGCCGGCTCGGCCAGAGATCCCGGTGTCAAGGGTCGCGCGAAACAGTCGGGCTACGGCGGATTCGGCGCCGAGTTGAGTGAGAGCGATCTCTTCATGTTCTCGCTCGAAGACACGCAGACCGGAACCGTCATCGGCACGTCTCAGCTCGTGGCCAGGATGGGCGGGCCCGGTCGGCCGATGGTCTCGTTCAAGCTCGAGCGAAAGCACTTTTTCAGCGAGAGCCTGCAGAGCGGGACCAGCCACATCGTCGCCAAGCTGCATCTGGATGAGTCCGGCCCGACGGAGATCGGTGGGCTGATCCTCCAGCCATCGTTCCGGCGTCACAAACTCAAACTCGGACGCTCCCTGAGCCTCATCCGTCTTCACTTCATCGGGCTGCACCGCGCGCTGTTCGCGGACCAGATGCTGGCGGAGATGATGGGGCCGATCACGCCCGACGGGCACAACCTGCTCTGGGAGTACCTCGGCCGCCGGTTCATCAACCTGACGTACACGGAGGCGGACCGGTTCTGCCAGTATTCGCGCGAGTTCATGACCTCGCTCCTGCCGCGCGAGGAGATCTATCTGAGCCTGCTCCCGCCCGAGGCACGGGCGCTCGTGGGGCAGGTCGGGGCGGAAACCGCGCCGGCCAGGCACATGCTCGAAAAGCTCGGGTTCGAGAACAGAGATTTCATCGACCCGTTCGACGGCGGGCCGTACCTGCACGCGGACACCGACTCGATTCAGATCGTCAAGCGAACCAAGCGTGCAAAGCTGGGAGACGCGCTTTCCAAGGCCCAGTGCAATCGCAGCGGGTTGGTCAGCGTGCTGGATTCGGACGGCGAGTTCCGGGCGCTAAGCACCGAGTACGCCGACACCGGTCGAGGTCGGATCCGGCTGCCGCGACAGGCGATGCGTGTCCTCGAGGCCAAGCCGGGCGCGGAGATGGGCGTGACCCCGCTCGGAGAACCCGGTTCGACGAGGGCCCGCGCGCGCAAGGCGGCGACCCGCAAGTCCGGGCGGGGTTGAGACCATGGACGCAGCCGCCCGCACGCATCATCGATCGCTCTCGCATCCTCCGGCGAACCTCATCGGCGGGCGATGGGTTCCGATCGAGGGCGATTCGCTCGTCTCGACGAACCCCGCCCGCCCCGACGAAATCGTGTGGTCGGGCTCACCGGATGTGCGGGCTGTGCACGAGGCGGTGGCCGCGGCACGGGCCGCGTTCGCGCAGTGGTCCGACTGGCCTCGCGAGCGTCGATTCGATGCGCTCGGCCGATACCGCGATCTGTGTGCCGACCGCGTGGACGACATCGCGGCGTTGATCTGCGACGAGATCGGCAAGGTGCTGTGGGACGCGCGGGCCGAGGCGGGCGCCCTGGCCGCCAAGGTCAGCATCACGCTGGACGACGCGCTGAACTCGGGGTTGGCGCGCGTCGCGGGGTTCGAGGTCGCCATCAGCGACTCGCGCGTGGGGCGGGCGTCGTTTCGGCCTCACGGCGTCATGGCCGTCATCGGCCCGTTCAACTTCCCCGCACACCTGCCCAACGGCCACATCGTCCCGGCCCTGGCGATGGGCAACACCGTCGTGCTCAAGCCCAGCGACAAGGCCCCGGCGGTGGGGCAGCTGCTCGCGGAACTGCTCGACGAGGCGCTGTGTTCTGTGGGTGCGCCCGACGGCGTCGTCAACCTGGTGCAAGGCGGCGGCGATATCGCGTCGGCCCTGACCTCGCACGCCGATCTCGACGGCATCCTGTTCACCGGCTCCTGGTCGGTGGGGCGGCGGATCCTGGAAGCGAACCTCGATCACCCCGGGCGGATCGTCGCGCTGGAGATGGGCGGCAACAACCCGGCCGTGATCCTGCCCGACGCCGACCTGCGCCAGGCCGTGATCGAGTGCGTCCGCAGCGCCTTCATCACCACCGGCCAGCGGTGCACGTGCACCCGCCGTGTGATCGTGCACGAGGCGGTGGCGGATCGTGTGATCCCGGCGTTATGTAAAGCGGCGTCAAACCTGATCGTCGGTGATCCCCGCGCTGATCATCCCGTGTTCATGGGGCCGATCATCACGCGCGAGGCGCGGCAAGCGGTGCTGGGCGCGCAGACGTGGTTCGCGAAAAAGGGCGGCGGGGTTCTGCTCGAATCCACCGCGATCGACACGCCCGGCGGCGGGTGGTATCTCTCCCCGGGCGTCGTGCGCGTCGATCGATTCAGGAAGGGCTCGGACGACGCGGGGTGCGACAACGAGGTCTTCGGCCCCATTGTCCGCGTGAGCGTGACGGAGTCGGCGGACGACGCGATCGAGCAGGCCAACGCGACGCGCTTCGGTCTCGCGGCGTCGATCTTCACACGCGATAAATCCGAGGCCGATCGCTTCGTGCGACTGTCGCGGGCCGGATGTGTGAACGTCAACACCGGGACCGCCGGGGCGAGCAGCAGGCTCCCGTTCGGCGGGCTCGGGCTCTCGGGCAACCACCGACCGGCGGGCGCGTTCAGCCTGGACTACTGCGCTTACCCCGTGGCATCGATGATCGAGTCGGGCGATGCCGCCACGATCCCAAGGGGGATGCGGTTCGAGGACAGCTGGGTTTCCTGACGACCCTGTGACGCCGAACCCGGCTGTGGATCACTCATACTCCCATCGGTTTCCGCACTCGGGGCAGATCGGGGACTCAACACCGTGCAGGTCGTACCCGCAGAACGCGCAGCGCCGGCCGCCCTGAATCAGCCCCGTTCGAGGCGCGATCGCCACGTACGTCGCACCAATGACGGCGTACATCAGGGGCATGGCGAAGAACAGCATCGGGAGTATCAGGGCCAGCAAGGATGCCAGAATGATGAGTATGAAGAGAATGAAGATGACGATGATCCAACCCCAGGCGGAACCGCTGGTCGCCCGCCAGCTCGCGGCGATTGATTCCGTGACGCCGGGTTGGCCGGTGTGAGGATCGAGACAGATCAGGCTTGCAAACCACAGACGGGCCGTCACCGCAAGCATGACGAACAAAACGAATGCGACCGCGGTCACGACGCCGAGGGCTCCCGCGATGGGACCGGCGGCGAAGAGAATCACCGCCACGATCCCCGCCCCGAGACCGGCGACGAACAGGACCGTGATCGCGATGAGGGCGACCAGGATGCCAACGCCAATGAGCGCCCAATACCTCGAAAATCCGACGAACATGTCACCGATGGGGGGCTTGTGACCACGCGCGAGTTGAACCGCGAAGTAGGACACGCCCGCCATCATCGGCGGTTCGAAAAAAATGGCCTTCGCAAAGACGATGAGATTGAACCCGATCATCGCCTCGCACACCAGCCCGGCGATGATAAACCCGATCTCGATGGCCGCGTAAATGAGGGTCACCGCCAGGAGCGAGCCGTAGTTCTGAGTGAAGATCATCCAGCCGCTGGAGAATGCGCCGCCCACCGAGAGCTCGCTCGATGCTGCGCCGACGGCTGGCGGCATGGGCTGCGGAATGTCCTGGATGATTCAGTTCCTCGTCGGTGAATGCGGCGGACCCGGGCTTGAGTATACAGGAATCGTCGATGGTGGAGAAGGGGGATACACTGGCCCATGTCCGAGCACGCGACACACGTGGCGGATCCACGCCAATTCCCTCGGTTCGCCGGCGTGGCGACGTTCTGCCGGTATCCCCTCATCGAGCTGGTCCCGCAGGAGAACCGCCCCGTCGACTGGGCGATCTACGGGTTTCCGTTCGATGCGGGCGTGACCTATCGGCCGGGAGCCCGGTTCGGTCCCCGTGCCATCCGCGAGGCTTCACAGTACGTCAAGCCCTACCACATCGAGCACGACCTCGACGTGACGGAGTTGCTCAGCCTGGCCGACGCGGGCGACGCGCCCGTCCGACCCTTCTCGTGCAAGCAGACGCTGGACGCGACGGTCGAGTTCGCCGTCGGGCTCGGCGACGCGGGGGTGACGAAGCTGCTGGGCGTGGGCGGGGACCATTCGCTGGCGTACGCGGGTCTCAAGGCGACGTGGCAGCGGCGAGGTCGGCCCAGCGGCGGGCTGGCGATGATCCACTTCGACAGCCACGTCGACACCGTGGACGAGACCGGAGGCGAGCGCTACAGCCACGCCTCGCCGTTCATCCGCGCGGTCGAGGAGGGGTTCCTCGACCCCAAGCGCATGATCTCGATCGGGATCAAGGGGCCGCTGAACACCCGCCGCGATCTCGACTACGCGAAGCAGAACGGCGTGGAGATCCTGACCTGCGAGCGGTGGCGGCGCGAGGGTGAGACGCGGATCCGCGCCTTCCTCGATCGGCTCGGCAACGACGAGGTGTATCTCACCTTCGACATCGACTGCATTGACCCGGCCTACGCGCCCGGCACCGGCACGCCGTCAATCGGCGGGTTCACGTCGGCCGAGGCGCTCGCGATGCTCAGGTCGTTGCGCGGGATCAATCTCGTCGGCGCGGACGTGGTGGAGGTGCTGCCGGACCGCGACCCGGCCGGGATCACGGCCCTGCTGGCGGCGCACATCATGTTCGAGATCATCTGCCTCGACGCCGTCAAACGCAGGTAAGCGTCCCCTCACGCCCGTCGCAGCGCGAGAATCAGCTCGATCTGCCCGAGCTGCTGGTTGAGCTGCTTTGCAATCTCCATTGGTCCAGCGCCCTGGTCCGCCATCTCGTACACCTTGGCCGCGACTGGGTCGGGACGATCGGATGTCTCCGAGAAGGTGTCTGTCTGCGGGTTGCTCGCGTCCCGGCGCATGCGTTCGAGCTTGCGGATTTTCTCGTCGGCCTCTTCCAGGAGCTGCTCGACACGTTCGGCCTTGAGATCAAGTTGCGAGGCCAGGCGTTGCACCAGCTCGTGCGCATCCGCCGCGAACGCGTCCACGCGCGCCCGCTGTCGCGCCTGACGCCGGATCGTCTCGAGCCGTTCATCGGGCGTGCCAGAGCTCAGTGATGCGCGGCGGCGGTTGCGGATCGCCATACGGATCATCGTCCACGTCAGGACTGCAACGCCCAGCAGCAGCATGCTCGGCCCAAGCCACGAGCCGAAGTCCGCGGGAGGGGTGTCAACGCCCGCGGGACCGCCGGGCTGATCTGATCCTTGCAGCTCGATTGGTTGTGCCTGGTTCTGCACCGTGAAGCGTCCTGCTGTTCGGCCCGCGCTGGCCCGTGCCGCTGTCGGGTAGATGATACGGCCTTGCGGCCCATCCGTCCTCGGTCGGGTTGGCCGGCCTCGTACCATTGGGCATGGGCGCCCGGGACGATCCAGACCTGGCCGGTGGAGGGGGCGCGGTCAGCACGCTGCCCGGCCGCGATCGGTTGGTGTCGCGCATCGTCCGCTCGTGGCGCGAGTTGACCGGGGGCACGTCGCGGGCGATCCCCGATGTGGACCGCCGGACGCTGATCGCCTGCTCGGCCGGCGCCGACTCCTCGGCGTTGGTGCTCGCCCTGTCCTCAGCCACGCGTGAGATTGCGGTCGCCCATGTCGTGCACGACCTTCGCGCCCCGGCCGAAGTCCGGGCCGATCTCGAAGCCGCGTCGGAATTGGCCGCATCACTGCACCTGCCCTTCGTCCAGGCGAGCATCCAGCCGGCCGCCGAGGGGGGCAACGCCGAGGGGCAGGCGCGCCGCCTGCGGTATCGAGCGCTCGAGGGGCTGGCCCGTGAAACGGCGTGCGGATTTGTCGCCACCGCCCACCACGCGGACGATCAACTCGAGACGATGCTGATGGCCCTGGCGCGGGGGGCGGGGCCCGGCGGGCTGGCGGGGATCGCCCACGCCCGCCCGCTGGGAGACGGCGTCAGGCTCATCCGCCCGATGCTCTCGGTCACCCGCGCCGACGCACATGCGATCTGCCGGCACGCGAAGTGGACCTGGCGCGAGGACGCGACGAACCGGGATGAAACGCGGGCCCGAGCAGCGATCCGGCACACCGTCATCCCCGCGCTGGAGCGGGTTCGCCCGGGAGTGGCGATGCGTGCCGTGCGGGCCGCCGAGCTACAGGCCGGGGCCGCCGAACTCATCGATCAGGCCGTGGACACGTTCTACTCCCGGGCGTCGCGCCGTGAATCCCAGTTGACCTGGGACCGTCGAACGATCTGTCAAGCTCCGCCGATCGTGCTGGGCGGGCTCATCCGAAGGGCCGTGGCGGATCTGGGCGATGGATGCGGACTGGACAGGATCAACGGCCGTACCATCGACTCGATTGTCAGGGCGGTTCGTGGGCAGAGCGGGCGCACACGCGTGTTCCAGCTCCACGCGTTGGTCGTGACGGTCTCGAAGATGGATCTGACAATCGGGAAGGACAGTTGATGCCGGACACTTTGACATTCGCCGTCGTTGGTCACTGCACACCCGACGCATTCGCGCTGCGGACTTCACTGGGCAGCCTCTTCCCCGGGTCGAACATCGTGCTGATCAATGATGACGTGGCGCTCGACGGCGTGTTGTCAACCACACACGTCTGCCTGGTCAACCGCGAGCTGGACGGGCAGTTTGAGTCGTCCGACGGCGTGGAGCTGATCCGCTCGGTGCTCGCACGCGAAGGCGAGCACGCCGCGATGATCCTCGTGAGCAACCTGGAGGACGCCCAGCAGCTGGCGGTTGAGGCCGGGGCGCACATCGGCTTCGGCAAGCGGGATCTCTACAACAACACGATGCACCAATCGATCGTCGATGCCCTGGATTCGTCCAGGGGCCGAGATTCCGCCTGAGCTCGGGTTCAACGACGCGCACAGAGGAGAGCCGGCACATGGGTTCTGACGCAGCGATCCCAACGAGCGAGTACATCTCCCGGCGAAAAAAAGTCCTGCGCGCCCTGAAGGACGGCGTCGGCGTCGTCTTCGCCGGCGAAGGCGCGCCGCCGCTCGTCGGGCACTGGACGCCCGATCAGAACTTTCACTACATCACCGGAATCACGAACGAACCGGGAGCGATCGTGCTGTTCGATCCCAGGGCCGAGGATCCCAGGCGCCGTTGTATCCTGTTCCTGCGCCCTCTGAACCCCGAGGCCGAAGCGTGGGACGGGTATCGCGACCCGATCGGCTCTCGACTGCGGGCTCGGTACGGGTTCGAGACGGTCATGCGGACCGGCATCCTGCCGTTGGTGCTCCAGCGGATCATCGCCGCGCGTCGCCGGCTGGTCTGCCTGCACCCGTTCGCGGCCCACACGCGGGCGGTATCACCGGACCTGGCGCTGTTCCGCAAGATCGTCGAGCGTGCGGTCGGCGCGACGATTGACGAGCAGGTGAGACTGCTGCCCACGATGCGCTCGGTGAAATCGCCGGCGGAATTGAAGCTGATGGCGCGGGCTGTCAGGGCGACGGCGAGCGGATTCGACGCGGCCCTGCGGGCGATCAGGCCCGGCGTCAACGAACGCGAGATCCAGCGCGTCATCGAGGACGGGTTCATCCGCGACGGCGCCTCGGGGCCGGCGTACAACTCGATCGTGGGCTCGGGTGTCAACGGGACGGTGCTGCACTACAACGCCAACGACGGCACCGCGAAGGATGGCGAGCTGGTGGTGATCGACGCGGGCGCGCAGTTCGGCGGGTACGCCGCGGACATCACGCGGACCTTCCCGGTCTCGGGCCGCTTCACGAAAGAGCACAAGGAGCTCTACACCCTCGTGCTGCGCGCCCAGAAGGCATCGATCGCCGCTGTGCGACCGGGCGCGAAGATGGTGGACGTGAACGAGGCCACCCGGCGCGTGTTCGAAAAGGCGGGCCTTGCGGACGCCTATCTGCACGGGATCGGACACCATCTCGGGCTCGAAGTGCACGACGCCGACCCGGCGGGTGAACTTCGCCCCGGAAACGTCGTGACCATCGAGCCCGGCCTGTATTTCAAGGACCGGGCCATCGGCATCCGCATCGAAGACGACATTCTCGTGACCCGGGACGGGCGCCGGAATCTGTCCAGCCGGATCCCCAAGTCGATCGCCGACATCGAATCCGCGATGCGCACCCGGCGGTAAGACGCCGGCGCGATTCGCTTCATCTTCCGGCGAGCCAGCCCAATCTCAGATCAGAGGTTTCGTCGAGGTATGTGCAGGACGCCGAGTCTGAGCAGAGCGAAGGCTCGGATATCCCCGATGACCGGCGCGATCCGAGCCTTCGCCGCAGCGGATTCAGACTCGGCGTCCGTTCAAGGGCGGACGCGAGGCGTTGATTGAAACCGGATCAGCCCGTCGCCGTGCAGCAGTTCCGCAAGCTCTCCCGGCACACGGGCGAGCCCGCGCCGCCGCGCCTTGTCGACCGCGTGCTGGAGCGACTCCCGCACGCGCGCCCGCACGCCATGCGTGATGTTCAGGTTCCACCGATCCATCTGGTCGAGCGCGAACATCCACGCGTGGTATTCTTCGAGACATCGCGGGCGGAATCGGGCCAGGCCGATCGCGTGGTGCCCGATCTCGTGCAGGAAGATCGCGGCCGACACGGGGCCTCGCGGCCGGGGCGATTCGATCAGGCGCGCCACGGTCCCGTCGCGATAGGTGACCTGCCACGCCACGCCCGACATGCTCGAACGCCACTTGCGCACACGCACCGCGTGCTCCCCCAGCATCCGCCGCGCCATCAGGTCGTACCGGTCCCGCATCGGGGTCGCGCGCGGGCTCGTGCGCGTGCTGCGGACCATGTTCGCCGCCAGCGGAATGGCTGTCTTCGACCGGGGGCGTGGTGCGATCAGATCCCACAGGGTCAGCATTTCGGCGCGGCTCCCTCGAGTTGCTCGCCGGGCTTGACGTGCCGGCCCCTTGCGAAGTCCTCCCAGGACATCTGCCGCTTGCCGGGCGGCTGAACGTCGAGCAGGCGAATCAGCCCCCCGGCACACGCAACAAGGCCCGACCCCGCTTCGACGATCGTCCCGGGAACGCTCCCTGCTTCGGGTTCTCCCGCCGCGGGTTCCGCGCGGAGCAGCTTGAGAGGCTTGTCGCGGAACCGCACCACAACAGCCGGCCAGGGGCTGAGCCCGTTGATTCGGCCACGACAGACCGGCGCCGACTCCCTGAAATCAACCCACCCGTCGCGCCTGGACAGCTTCGGAGCCGGCGTGGCGTGTCCCTCGTCCTGCTGTCGGCCCCGCACTTGGCCCTGCAGGTGCTGGTCGAGCACGCCCAGAACCAGCTCCGGCCCGTCCCCGGCCAGAAGATCGTGCAGCACACCGGCGGTCTGATCCGGCTCGATGGGACGGGTCGACTGCGCGAGGATGGGCCCGGCGTCCATCCGGTCGATCAGCGTGATGACGCTGTTGCCCGTCTGCGTGTCGCCCGCGAGCACAGCCGCGTTGATCGGGGCCGCGCCGCGCCATCGCGGCAGCAGCGACGCGTGAAGATTGACCGCGAACTGCCCGTCGAGCAGATCCGGGCCGAGCTTCTGTCCAAAGGCGATCACGACCCACGCCTCGGCGCCGATCGCGCGGATCCGCTCGCGCACCTCCGGATCATTCACACGCTCGGGCTTGAAGACCTGCGCGTCGGGCACAGACTCGGCCGCGGCTGCGGCGATGGGCGTAGGCGTCGTCCTGCTGCCGCGACCGGCGGGACGATCCGGTTGGGTGACCAGGGCCCGCACCGTGTGCCGCTGTGCCAGCGCCCTCAGCACGGGCGTGCCGAACGCACCGGAACCGAAGAATACGATCTCCATGCCGAGGCGCTCCGTGCCCGTCTGCTAGCGGGTGAGTGTCTGCCGCTCCAGGGCCCGAACCGCCGATCGGCACTTGAGCCGGGACATCTGTGTCATGCGGTGGATGATCAGCACCCCGTCCAGGTGGTCCACCTCGTGCTGCCAGCAGCGGGCGAGCATGCTCTGGGCGTGGAGCGTGAACGTGCGGCCGGCCAGATCCTGGGCGCGGATGCTCGCCAGGTCGGAACGGATAATGTCGCCGCGGATATCGGGCAGGCTCAGGCAGCCCTCCTCGATGGTCTTCAATTCGCCGGTCAGGTCGAACAGCTCCGGGTTGACGAAGACGCGCGGTTCCGTCGAGGCCGTCGGAGGCACGTCCGAGGCCGATCGGCCCTCCGTCTCGGGCACGTGCGCGACGAAGACCCGCCACGGCAAGCCAACCTGCGGGGCCGCAAGCCCGACCCCCTCAGCCTCGATCATGAGCTCGATCAAGCGCCCGGCGACGGCGCGGATCCCGTTGTCAACGCGGCCGACGGGGTCGGCTCGTCTCCGCAGGATCGGATCCGGATAGTGAATGATTCTCAGGTTTGCCGGATCTGGGTCCACACCGAGATCGTAGCGTGCGATGTCCCGCCCATCGGGCATCGCTCGCGGGGCGGGGGCGTACAATCTGTGTCGGCGTGCAGCCGACAGGCCCACCCCACGGGGCGCTTCACCCGGTTTCGAGGATCTCAGACGTGGCGTTATTCGGACGAAAGAAAGACGGCGCCGACCAGCGGCCGCACGACACCGGGTCGCCTGATGGGGACGAGGGCGCCAAGGGCAAGGGGCGCAAGAGCGAGGACTCAGCCGTCGGAGTGTCGATCTCGCCCGACAAGGCCAGGCGGTTCTGGGAGCACGCCAGGACGGCGGACCAGACCGCCAACTATGAATACGCGTTGCAGCTCTGGCTGCGCGGTTTGCGGTTCGACCCGACCGACATGACGGCGTTGGAGTCGTTTGTTCGTTCGGCGCTGGAGTTCAACCAATCCAAGAACGGCAAGAAAGGACCCAGCCGGGAGACGATCAGGGAGTTCTCCGGTCGCGACGGCGTGAATCCCTATCTGTCGGCGCTGCTGACGTGGGCGACCAAGCCCAGAGACACCGCCGCCATCGTTCGCGCCGCCAAGGCCGGGGCCAAGCTCAAGATTGACGAGCCGACCTTCTGGCTGGCCGAGCGCGCCCAGACGATCCTGCGCGCTGAGTCCAAACCTCGAAAATCGCTGTGCACGCAGCTCATGGCCGTGTTCGCGGAGCTCGACGCCTTCGAGAAGGCGGTCCAGTGCGGGGAGATGGCCGTGCGCCTGGACCCGACCGACGGGCAGCTGGCGGCGAGCGTCAAGAACCTGGCGGCCCAGGCGGCCATGGCGTCGGGAGGGTACGACGAGGCAGGCCAGGAGGGCGGCTTCCGCAGGAACATCCGCGACCTCGACAGGCAGCGCCAGCTCGAGGACGAAGACCGGATCGTCAAGACCGACGAGACGATCGAACGCATGATCAAGAAGGTCGAACACAACCTCAAGCTGAATCCCGACGACATGCCGTCGCTGCTGAAGCTCGTCGATCTGTTGAAGCAGCGGATGGCCGCGGGGGATGAGAAGCGGGCGTTCGACCTGCTCAACCAGGCGCACGCCAGGACCAAGGAGTTCCGATTCCGACAGGGTGCCGGGGAGATCAAGATCCGCGCCGCCCGACGCAAGCTCGTCGCGAAGAAGGAAATCGCCGACGCCGACCCTTCCGACCAGCAGGCGCAGCACGCGTACAAGGCGCTCGCGGACGAGTTCGTCACGCTGGAAATCGGGGAATACCGACTCCGCATCGAGAATTATCCGACGGATCTGAAGCTGAAGTTTGGTCTGGGAAAGTTGTTCTTTGAGCAGGGCGAGCACGAGGACGCGATCGCCATGTTCCAGGAGAGCCAGAACGAATCCCGACATCGCGTCGCGTCGCGCAGCTTCCTGGGGCGGTCATTCCTGGCGATCGGATGGATCGACGAGGCGGTGCAGACCTTGCGCGATGCCATGGACGTGCACAAGGTTCACAGCGACGACACCGGGCTGGAGTTGCGGTATTTCCTCCTCACGGCTCTGCAGATGAAGGCCGAGCAGGACCGCGATCTTGCCGCGGCCGAAGAGGCGGACAAGCTCTCGTCGGCCATCGCGATCCAGCAGATCAGCTATCGCGACATCCGCGATCGCCGGGACGCGATCAAGACGCTGATCCTCTCGCTGCGCCAAGACGACCGCAGATGACGCGCCCCACAGCCAACGCGACCGCGATCATCCCGGCGAGAATTGGCTCGGCGCGTTTTCCTGAGAAGGTTCTGGCAAGCGACACCGGCCGACCGCTGATCCGCCACGTCTGCGAGGCGACGACCCAAGCCGCGTCCATTCAACGCGTCATCGTCGCGACGGACGACGACCGGGTGCGTCAGGCCGTCACGGCGTTCGGCGGCGAGGTCGTCATGACGCGCTCGGACCATCCCAACGGTACCAGCCGGTTGGCCGAGGCCGCCGCGACCCTCGATCTGCCCCATGACGCCATCGTCGTCAACGTGCAGGGCGACGAGCCGGAGATGAGGCCCGAGGTGATCGACGCGTGCGTGTCGGCCCTGCTGGAATCAGGGATGCCGATGGCCACCTGTGCGACCGCCGCCTCGGCCGAAGACACGGCGAACCCGAATGTGGTGAAGGTCGTGGTGGCGCAGGACGGCCGCGCTCTGTATTTTTCCCGCGCGTCAATCCCGCACCCGGGCAAGGCAAGCGCACACGCCCTGCGCCACATCGGGATCTACGCCTACCGCCGATCGTTCCTCGACGAGTACGTCGCTCTTCGGGCAACGCCGCTGGAACAGGCCGAGCGGTTGGAGCAACTCCGCGTGCTCGAGCATGGCCGGGGGATCGCCGTGGCCGTGTGCAATTCAACTCAGATCCGCCCCGGGATCGACACTCCCGAGCAATACCGCGAGTTCGTCGCCCGGTGGCGCCGCGACCACCCAGCCTGAGCTACGACCCGGATTTGATGACCGCCTCCAACGCCTTGAGCCACGCGCTCGCGGTCGAACGCTCGATGGGATCGCGCCTCGACTCGATGAAGGTGCGCAGCGACTCGATGCCGCGAGGATCTCCAAGATCGACGAGCGCGGCACCGGCTGCGCGATGCACCCGGCGCACGGGGTCGTACAGCAGCGGCGAGATCGCCTCGAACACCGCGTCCGGATCCTGCTCGGCCAGATCGACGGCGGCGGAGATCGCTGCGGTCCTCGTCCGCGCAAGGAATCCCGGCTCGACGAAGGGGAGCACGAGGTCAACGCCGGCGCCAAGGTCCGCCACCGAGTTGATCGCCGCAACGCGAATCGCGTCGTGCTGCGACTCGATTTTCAGCGACACTGCCACCACGCCGATGCGCTGCTCCAGACCGGCCCGGCCGATCGCCCGCACCGCGGCGGCCCGGACCGACTGTGCCGGGTCGCGTCGTGCGGAATCATCCAGCACGCTGCTCATGAAGTCGCGGAACGATCGGCTGGGGTCGGCGACTCTGACGAACGAGTCGATCAGCGACGCACGCACGCCCGGAGACTCGAACGCGACGCCGCCCAGCGCCATCAGACGCCCCTCCTCACCGCGCGCCGCAAGGGAATACAGAGCCGCCGACCTGACCGATTCGTGCAGCGATCTGTTCTCGGCCGTTCGCACGAGCATCGCCGTGGCCGCGTACGAGTGGTCCGTCGCCAGCGTGCGGGCCGCCTGGATCCGCGCAGCAAGGGTGGGGCCCCGATCCAGCTGCGCGATCCATCGGTCCGCCGGCTGATTGACGGTCCATTCCGCGAGCACGTTCATCTCAGGATCGACGGCGACGAGGTCCGGCTCGGTATCGAGCGGGATCCGGATGGACGCGTGCCTGGCGTCCATCGCGACCTCGGCCCAGCTGGCGCGCCCGTCGGATTGCTCGATCCAAAGCGGCGCCGTGAACGCGTACGCGGGGTTGTAGCCGTCGATCTGCTGCGTCTGCTCGAACGTCACGACCAGTTCACGCGCCGATTCGTCCCAGTCAAGATCGACCTCGACCCTCGGCAGGCCCGGCCGCGAGCACCACTGCGTGAAGAACCGCTCGAGGCTCTCCCCGGACACCTCTTCCACGACCTTGCGGAAGTCCGACGTCTCGACCGTCTGCAGCTGGTGCCGATCCAGGTAGGCCGCCAGGCACGCAAAGAACACCTCGTCGCCCAGCCGTCGGCGGAGCATGTGGAGGATGCTGGCCCCCTTGGAATAGGGATTGGCCGCCTTGAAGAACGCGTCCAGGGGCGCGTCGTAGACGTTGCTGACCATGCCCGGCTGGAACGGCGCTGCCCCGCGGTCGCGGCCGATCTCGGCGTCGAAGTTGCCGCGGATGGCCGCCTGATATCCCGCCGGCCCGTCGCGATGCTCGAACCAGAGCGCGGTCAGGTACGTGGCGAAGCCCTCGTTGAGCCAGATGTGCTCCCACGACTTGCACGTGATGAAATCGCCGAACCACTGGTGGGCCAGCTCGTGAGCGATCAGCCCCTCCATGTCGTAATCCGTGAGTGCGTCGTGCGACAGGATGGCCGTGTCGTGCATCGTCGTGGCCGACGTGTTCTCCATCCCGCCGAAGTTGAAGTTCCAGACCACCAGCTGCGCGTACCGATCCCACGGATACGGCTCGTCCAGCAGATCCTGGAAGAAATCGATCATGTCCTGCGTTCGGCCGTAGGTGCCCTCGACGTCCGACCCGCGCCCGACCGGGACGTAGACCGGCAGCGGCAGCTCGTCCGTTCCCACGTTGACGATGTCGAACTTGCCCACGACCAGCGTGACCAGGTAGTTCACGTGCGGCTTTGACTGAAGCCAGTGGTACGTCTCGTACGCCCCGTCCTCGACCGTCTCGTGCGAGACAAGCCGACCATTCGAGCTGACGATGTACTCGGCCGGAACGGTCGCCACGATCTCGGTCGTGAGACGATCGTTGGGAAAATCGTGGCAGGGGAACCAGTAGCTGTTGGTCTCGGCCTCGCCCTGGGAGTGGATCTGGGCCGCCCGCCCCGGCCAGGCGTCCGACTCCGGCGTCCAATACAACCCCTCGGGCGGCCGGGTCACCGTGTAGTCTGTCACGATCTCGGCCCGTTCGCCCCGGGCCAGCGGCGGATCGAACGTGACCTCAAGCGTGCGCCCGTCGGCGGTGTATTCCAGCGCCCCGTGCGACCATGCGACCGCAGTGATGTCCATGAGCCTGGCGTCGAGCGAGAGCGTGTCGAGCGGGCCGGCGATGACCTCGAACGAGAGCGTCTGGCGGCACTCCATCCGCGGCACGTTCATGTCGTCGATCCGCAGCTCCAGCTTCATGTGCTCGAAATCGACGACTCGATCCGGCGGGAAGTGGCGCAGGCTCCGGCCGGACGCCGCGTCGAAGTCCGCTCGATCGACCGCGGACTGCACCCACGCGCGGGCCGGAGCGCCCATCGCGACCGAAACCACGCACGAGAGAATGGCAATGCGGGCGATCGTCATCGTGGCTCTCCCGGGGTCGCGTAGGTCGTGCGCACGGCGGCGGCGACCGTGATGTCGGGGTTGACTTCGATTCGCTCCGGCGGCTCGGGCATCGGGAACGATCCGCCCGCGCTTCGGCCAGCGACCTCGATCGCGATCATCTGTTCAGACCCGTCTGCGAAGACAAGGCGGATCGGCAGCGAGAACGCGTACGCCGGGTTGTCCGCGTCAATCAGCTGCGTCTGTTCGATCGCGACCTGCAGGGCGCCGGCGTCGTAGTCCGCGTCAACGCGCAGCCTCGGCAGCCCGGGGCGGTGCACCCATTGGTCGAAGAACTGCTGAAGGCTCCGGCCCGACACCTCCTCGAGCACGTGGCGGAAGTCGTCGGTCTCGACCTGGCGGTACTGATAGCGGTCCAGGTACGTGCGCACGCCCCGCCAGAAGGCGTCGTCGCCGAGTCGTTCATGCAGCATGTGCAGCACGAGGGCGCCCTTGGAGTAGACGTCGTCGGGTTTCATGAAGACGAGCTGCGGGTCGCGGTAGAAGTTGCTCGCCATCGCGGGGAACGTGGGCACGAAGCTGCGATTCATCGCGGACTGTCGTCTGAGGAACCCGGCGATGGTGTCCAGGTACGCCTCGCGCTCGTGCCCGGGCTCGGCCGATGCCTGAGCCCACAGCGCCTCGCCGTACGACGCCCACCCCTCGTTCAGCCACAGGTGCTCCCACGACTTGCAGGTGACGAGATCGCCAAACCACTGGTGGGTCAGCTCGTGGGCGATGATCCCCTCGGTCATGGCCAAGGGCGTGCGGGCGAACGAGGTGGCGAAGGTCGTGGCGGACGTGTTCTCCATGGCGCCGGCGGCGAAGTTGCGCACGATCAACTGGTGGTACTTGTCCCACGGGAACGGCTCGTCGAAGAGCGCCTCGAAGTAGGCGATCATGTCCGGCGTGCGGCGGAACGTCATGGCGACGTGCGCCTCGGTCCCGAACGGGGTGAAGACGGTCATGGGCAGGCCCGGCCGACCCGAGTCGTCTCCACCGATGTCGATCTCCGCGAAGCGGCCGATCACCAGCGAGACGAGGTAGTAGGCGTGCGGCTTGTCCTGGAGCCAGTGCCATGTGACGCGGCCGTCGGCATTGGGCGAGCGGTACACCAGCCGACCGTTCGCGATCGCCTGGTACGCCTGATCCACCGTGACCACAATCTCGGTGGTCGCGCTCTCGTTGGGAAAATCGTGGCAGGCGAACCACCGGCTGTTCAGTTGCGGCTCTCCCTGCGAGTGGATCTGGGGGACGCGGTTCGTGAGCGAATCGGCGTCCGGGTTCCCCGCTGTCCATGTCAGCCCGAGCCCGTTGCCCAGCGGGTATTCCAGCGCATAGTCGATTGTCACCTGGAATTGTTCATCGGCCTCGACGGGCGGGTCGAGCGTGATGCGCAGCACCGATCCGTCATGGGTGAACGACTGGGGCAGACCCGCCCGCTCAACGGCTCGGACCTGCAAGCCCACGGCATCAAGCCGCAGCTCCCAACGCCGAGATCCGATCGACGACAGCGTGAGCGTCTCGCGGGCGGTGAGCCGCGGCTCATCCATATCCGGGATGTCGATCTCCAGCAGCATGTGCAGGTGATCGAAGTGGCGCGGGGGCGGGTAGTTGGCGGTGCTCCGGCCCGATTCGAGGTCGAATCGCGAATCCACCTGCGCGACGCCGGGGGACACGGCCAGGGCGAGGGCAAAAATCGGCGCGATCAGCCTGAAGGGCACGGCACGGAGATGGTGTTTCATCATGGTTTGTTTCCGGAACCGGGCGGACAGGGCGGTCGGTCGGGTCCTATGATACGATCCGGTATGCCAGATCCGTCAGATCCAGCGCGCACCGGGGCGAGCCGACGCAACTCGCCACGACCCCCAGGGGAAGCCCTCGACCACCGGGACCGCCCTCGCGGGGGGGAATCCCTGGCGGCCGAGATGCTGGCCTCGACGGCGGGCTCCTCCACCGAATCCGAGTTCTACAGCCCCGTGCCCCAAGGGTACCGCAAAGGCTTCCACAAGTATGTCGTCGTTTTCGGCACGGTCATGTCCGGGCTGGGCAAGGGCATCTTCTCCTCCAGCATCGCCAAGATGTTCAAGGAGAAGGGGCTCGTCGTCGCCCCGATCAAGATGGAGGGCTACCTCAACATCGACTCGGGCACGCTCAACCCGTACCGGCACGGCGAGGTGTTCGTGCTGGACGACGGCACCGAGTGCGACATGGACCTGGGCACGTACGAGCGGATGCTCGACCAGAACCTGTCCAGCCGCAATTTCGTGACCTCCGGCAGGATCTTCAGCGAGGTGCTCGAACGCGAACGCCTGGGCAAGTACCTCGGCCGCGACGTGCAGATGATCCCACACGTCACCGGCGAGGTGAAGCGCCACCTGCGCGAGCTGGCCGTCTATGGCGACGGCACGAACCCCGCCGATGTCGTCTTCGTCGAGATCGGCGGGACGGTGGGGGACTACGAGAACGGGTTCTACATCGAGGCGGTCCGCGAGCTGGCGTTCGAGGAGGGGCCCAACTCGTGCTGTTTCGTCGCGCTGACCTACATCATCGAGCCCAAAGCGCTGGGCGAGCAGAAGTCCAAGGCCGCCCAGCTCGGCATCAAGCGGCTGATGGAAGCGGGCATCCAGCCGCACCTGATCGCCTGCCGGGCCACCAATCCCGTCACCAACACCGCGATGCAGAAGATCGCGATGTTCTCGAACGTGCCGATGCGTCGGGTCTTTTCCATGCACGATCGGGAGAGCATCTACACGATTCCCGAGGACATGCGCCAGGACGGGCTGGACCGCGAGGTGCTCTCCATCCTCGACATTCACGACCGGGTCGATATCGGGCACGAGGACCGCGTCCGCCGACGATGGACACAGTTCGTCCACAAGCTCCAGGCCACACGCACCTACGAACTCACCGTGGGCATCACGGGCAAGTACGCCGGCCTGCGCGACGCCTACGCCTCGATCGATAAGGCGATGGAGCACTGTTCGGCCCATATCGGCGCCCGGGTCGATCTGCGATGGATCGACACCACGGCGATAACCGACCACAACGTCGCCGACGAACTCGATGGGTTGGACGCGGTGATCGTGCCCGGCGGCTTCGGGCAGCGCGGCGTTGAGGGCAAAATATCGTGCGTGCGTTACAGCCGGGAGCATGGCCTGCCGTATCTGGGCATCTGTCTCGGCTTCCAGGTCGCGGTGATCGAGTTCGCCCGCAACGTGCTCGGGCTCGCCGGTGCGGGCTCGACCGAGCTTGATCCCGACTGCTCGCACCCGGTCATCAGCGAACTGCCCGAACAGAAACGCATCGAGGGTCTGGGCGGGACCATGAGGCTCGGGGCGCAGGACGTGCAGGTCACGCCCGGCTCGCTCGTGCACTTCCTGTACGGGAACAACGAGACGATCCGGCAGCGGTTCCGACATCGGTACGAGGTCGACCCCGCGTACGTCGACCGCTTCCAGGCCAAGGGCCTGATCTTCTCCGGGCGACACCCGGCCCAGCCCATCATGCAGGTGCTCGAGCTGGCCCAGCCGACGGGCGGAGATTCGGCGGACGGGCGGATCCGGCACCCGTACTTCATCGCGGCGCAGTTCCACCCGGAGTTGACCGGCCGCCCGCTCAGCCCGCAGCCGATGTTCATGGGCCTGCTCGCCGCCGCGATCCGCCGCAGTGCCGGCGGCAGCGATGCCTGGCGAAACGATGACAACGTGGCCCGATGGATCCGCGATCAGCACACGGGTGTCCAGACCGCCAGCGCGGGCTCACCGGACTGACCCGCCCTCGAGCGTCCGGGCCGCATCCAGCAGAATGATCGCTGAGAAAACGTCGGGCTGACCCCGCTGCACGAGGCAGTTGTGCAGCAGCGATTCGGCGTGCAGGCGGGCCTCGGGGCTGTCCGAGCGGATCCAGAGCTCGAGGAAGACGTGGATCGCCCACGGGTGATTGGTTGCGTTGTCGGGCTGGAGCTCGGCGACGTGCCATCGGGCCGCAACCAGGCACCGCCGGGCCAGATCCGCGTCGTGGCGGATGCTCGCGATTGTCCAGACGGCGTGGAGGGCGCTCAACTCCGTTTCGGTCCAGATCTCGATCTGGCACGCATCAGAGCGAGGGATCAGATGGGTGCCGTCGGCATCGAGCAGTGGCCAGGGGCTCGCCTCGTCGTCGAGCGTCATCCACCACAGCGCGACGTCCGGCGATGCCGCCTTCAGCTCGGGCGCCCGCGCGGGCAAACCACACACGTGACGCAGGAACGGCTCATCCACCGCCCGAGAGTGCCCGAGCTCATCGCGAAAGTGAGCGACCTCTGATTCTTGCGTGGGCAGGCACGGGCTGGCGACGGGTTCGGCCAGGCTCCGCAGCGCCCGGGCCCAATCACTCAGCGTGCCCAGCCGCGACACCGGGTTCGTCAAAGACACGCCCGATGATAACCCGGTTGCACGCCCCGGCGTCCATCCGATAGAATCGGCTCCATGAGGGTGATTCGAGCGGACGCACCAACACGGCTCCGGCGGCGGATATGCGTGGCGTGCGGGTATGACGGCCCGGAGATCGAGGGCGATCTCGGCCACGTGTCGTTCCGGTGCCCCCAGTGCGGGCAGGACATCTACGCCAGACCGCCGATGACATACCTGGAAATGGAAGGCTTCGTGCCGATGGCTCGCGCCGACCCTCCAGAAGCCCGGTGTCGCGAGCCCGATCGCCGCGGACCGCTCCGCTGGTGGGATCGAGTGCTCGCCATGGCAGCACGATTCCGCGTCGCGGCCCTGCGGCGCTCCTGGAATCGGGTTCCACCGCGTGGAGCGATCATGCGCCCCCGATGACCCGCACTTCCACCGGCGGCTGGTCGCTCGGTGTGGACCATCCGAACCGGGCGGCTGTCGGCAGGTCTTTGAGGCTGAATCTCGCGTAGCCCGGAGCGTCGGTCGGACGCCGGGGCGCCCGCGACGGGTGCCACAGGTGCATCGAAAGGCACTCGCGGACGACGACCGCGACGCGAACGCGAGGCCGCAGCCGGTAGATCCGTCGCGTCAGATCGTCGTCGTCGTAGCCGTAGCCCGTGTACAGCTCGTCATACCCGTTGACGGCCCTCAGAACCCGCACACTTACACCGTGGTGCCCGCCGAGGACTTTGGGCTTGTGCGGCTTTACCGCGCGGGTCCACTCCGGCAGCAATCGCCGCTGGAGGAGCTGTCGTTCATACCTTCGCTGCCGACGGCGCAGGGCGGCCCCGTCCGAGGTGGTTATGAGCTGGTGAAGCTGTGCCGGGGTGATCGGCCCGTCGCCCAGCCCGGCCGTGGTCGCCTCGCTCAGGTTGACCCGGAAGGGGATGATGAGTTCCGCACCGCCGGCCGAGGCCGAGGCGTGACGCTCCAGCGCGTCCTCGGCCAGCATGGTGTCCCCGTCGAGGAGCACGATGAGGTCGTGGTCGGCCAGCGTGGTGGTCGCCTCGAGCGCGCGGAGCCCGTTGTTGCGGACCTGGTTCAGCCGAGCGATCCCGGTGTGAGCGCGCCGGGCGAGGATGATGCGGGCGATTCCGCCTCCCGACGCGGTCGGGATCGACCCGAGCAGATCACCGATCGCCGGGTCGTCGGTGTCGCAGGTGACGACGACCGAAGCGGGCGGCCTTGACTGTGCCGCCAGCGATGTCAGGCAGGCCTCCAGGTGTCGCGTCGTGTGCGTGGGAACGACCACATGGCAGCGTGTGTGTGCGGGGTTGGACACTGGGCGAGTGTAGCGAGACCGGCCGCACCCCCGGGCCCCAGTCCGATCGCAGCGGGTGTACGGGCTGTGCGGATCAGCGAAGTGTCATGACGCCAAAGCGATCGCCGGGGCTGGTCGATTCAGGGGTGTCACCACGCCATGCGGAAGGTACGGATATGGGACAACTGTTCTCGGGCCACGGTCGCAAGAAGCCGAATGGGTCGATGGCGATGTGGACGCCGCCCCCGCCGCGAGCGCCCGCTCCGCGTGAGCCGATCTCGGTGCCGCTACCCAACCATCCCCTGATGAAGATCGAATCGCGGGTCAGCGGCGCGCGCCATGATCCCCGGCCTTGCGGGTACAGCTTCGATGCCGAACTGGAGGTGGCCGAGGTGGATGACCGAGGCCGACCTCAGTACCCGTGGGTCGCTCGTGCGCAGAAGCTGAGCCGGTCGAACGTCGTCTTCCGGTCGCGCCGGATGTGTTACACCGGCCGCGAGATCATCCTCGCGATCCACCTCATCGACTGCTCCCCGGTGGGGCTGTACGGGCGGGTCCGCTCGTGCGACTACGACGGCGAAGGCCAATACGTCGTGGATGTCGACCTGATCACGCTCCCGAATCGTCCGGAACTGCAGGCGTGGATCGACCATCTGGCCGCTTGAACGGGCGGCGGCGTCGGCTCGGAGATCCGAGCGAACGAAGAAGTCGGTTCGGAGATCCGACCTGCCGGGTCTAGCCTTCTCTCATGCACGTGGTGCGCACCGGGCAGGAGTTGGCCGACCTGGCCCGCGAATTGACAGGCTCGAACCGCCTGGGCGGTGTGCTCGTGCCCACGATGGGCGCGCTGCACGAGGCCCACCTGGCGCTGATCCGCCGCGCCCGCGAGGTCGCTCGCCGCAACGACGACCCCGCCGGGTGCGTCGTGAGCATCTTTGTCAATCCCGCGCAGTTCAACGAGCGGGACGATTTCGAGCGGTATCCCCGACCGCTGGAGGATGACCTGGCCACTTGCGAGCGCGATGGTGTGTGCGTCGTGTTTGCGCCCGCCCCTGACGTGGTCTACCCGCCGGGCGAGCCCAGCCCCGATTTCGAGCTACCGCCGATTGTCACGCAACCTCGGCTGGAGGACACGGCGCGACCGGGGCATTTCCGTGGCGTGAACCGGGTGCTGCACCGGCTGTTCGAGCTGATCGCGCCGCGCGCCGCCGTGTTCGGGGAAAAGGACTACCAGCAACTCATCCTCGCCCGGCACGTCGGACGGCTCAAGGGCGTGGACGTTCTTGGGCACCCGACGGTCCGTGCCCCGGACGGACTGGCGCTGAGCAGCCGCAACGTGTTCCTGAAAGGTCCCCTGCGCCAACAGGCGTTGGCGTTGAGCCGATCGCTGATCGCCGCCAGCCGGGAGCCAACGCCCGAACGCGCCGAGCGGGCCATGAATCACGTGCTTCGCGAGGCGGGGCTCACGCCGGACTACGCCGTCGTGCGAGATGCTCAGACTCTCGCGCGCCAGGGTCCTGGGGTCGAGCAGTACCGCGCGGTGGTGGCGGCACGGGTTGGGGTCGTGCGGCTTCTGGACAATGCGCCGTGGCCCGGGTGGACGATGACGACCTAACCTTGGCACCCGTTCCAGCCGCATCAGGAGGCCCGCAGTGCACCAGTCGCCGCTCCGTCAGTTCCACCTCGACTTCGGCGCTCAGATGGTCGAGTACGCGGGCTGGGAGATGCCGATCCGGTACGGCAGCATCCGTGAAGAGCACCTGCAGGTCCGCAGGGCCGGGGGCATTTTCGACGTCTCCCACATGGGACGCGTGAAGTTCAGAGGCCGGCACGCGCGGCGGCTGCTCGAACGACTCTGCACACGCCGAATCCACGACATGCAGATCGGTCAGTGCCGCTATTCGCTCGTGTGCAACCAGCATGGCGGCGTGCGGGACGACGTGCTCGTCTACAAGCTCGACGAGGACGAGTTCCTGGTCGTGGTCAACGCGTCCAACCGCGAGAAGATGCTCGGCCACTTCGAGCAGGTCCGGGCCCAGGGCGATCTCACCGTCAGCATCGACGACGAGACGCTCAAGACCGCGATGATCGCGATCCAGGGCCCGGGCGTCATGGAACTGGTGAGCACGGTGTCCAGCGAAGTGCCCATGCTCAAGCGATACCGCTTCCTGGTCAAAGACCTCATGATCATCAAGGTGATGGTCAGCCGCACCGGCTACACGGGCGAGGACGGGGTGGAGGTCATCCTGCCCGCGTCGGCGGTGGGTATGGCGTTGAAGCTGCTGCTCAAGGACCTCAAGCCCGGCGATCCGGACGCGCCGATCAAGCCCGCCGGCCTGGGGGCGCGAGACTCGCTTCGACTCGAAGCGGGCATGCCGCTGTATGGCCACGAGCTTGGCGAGGGCGTCAACGCGCTCTCCTGCGGCATCGATTTCGCGATCTCGCTGGACAAGGACGAGCACGAGAAGGGTGAGGCGTTCATCGGGCTTGCGGCTCTGAAAAAGACCCGCGACGAGGGTGGGCCGCCCCGCAAGATCATCGGGCTGAAGATCGATGGGCCGCGCACCCCCCGCCAGGGGATGCCGGTGTTGGCCGGCGA